>PLIO01000134.1 GCA_003140075.1 Acidobacteriaceae bacterium
GCTCAACCGGCAAACTGGGGTTCTTGTATAGCGCGATATCAGAACCGCTTGCGTTTTGGGCAATGCTCAGTGCGGGCGCAGAGAGAATCAGAACCAGACAAAGAAAACGCCTCATTATTTGTGCCTCCATATTTTTGCCTTCATTGAATTTAGGTGGTTGAGCCCTGGATGCAAACAATCGGCCCCGGCAATTCTATCTCTTCTGGGGCATCAACGAAGCGGAACTATCGCCGAGTACTGTTCCGCACGGCAGAGTGGAAATTGCGGCGCAAAATTGCCTGGAAGCACCGCACGTCTAGCATGGGTCGATCCTAATTTTTAGAGCTTTAAGAAACTTCCGGTCGCTCAGCGAAAGTGGAATTGGGAGATCGTCCTCGCGCGGCACCTGCCCATTCGCTTTCACCTGGCCCTGCGCCGGAGACCGCTGCACCTGAGCATAGGCAGAGAGATCGAGGCAAATCAGGATTTCGTACCCCGCCCGCTCAGCTTCGGAAGCAATTCCTTCAAAGCGGTCACTCGACCCAATTGCCGCATTGACGATATTGCCGAGTTGGCTGTAATAGTGGCTCTTCTTAATCACCGCGCTGGCCGCGTCCTTTAGTTCCTGAGTCAATCTGCGGATTTGTTCAGCCCCGGGCGCGACAGGACTCCCGGCTGGCCGGGGCAACGCAAAGATACCTTCCTCAGTCCGTACGCGAATCCTGATCTGGGGCGTAAAGGAGCTGAATACGATACGACCGGCAGCCTGCAGTTCGTTAACCCTCGATTGAACCTGGGGATCGCCGTCGATCTCCCACTTAAGCCCTTGCAGTGCTTCCCAGAAAGCGGAATCTTGGTGCAAGCTTTCTTGAGCTGCATGTTCCATATTCTCCAGCAGAGATCGCATTGTTTTTCTATCGATCATGCCTTTATTTCAACCAAGCCTCACGCGAGACCGACCCAGCAACCGTTATCGCCTCATAGCCGCAATCTGTGCAGCCTTCTCGCGGGCTAGGCGTTCTATGATCTCCGGCAAGAAAGCGTCCAAACGCTCAGTTCTGAGATTAATTTGGCTTCATGTGGGATCTCAGGTGCGTGGATGTAACTACGGCGGGGGACAAAACTGGAAATCCAGCATCCGAAGCTCGAACATTACCGAGGCAGGAGATGGGAACACTGCTTCCGACAGGTCCCCGAACCAACCGCCCGGCGGTATAACTATCTGTGTCGGAGCGTGTTGCACAACCGGCGAAAAAGAGGCCAGGCTTGACCTAACAAAGCTTAGGTGACCGGATGGAGCCAGTTAGGGAGCGTCAGGGATGTCCTATCGAGGAAGTACGTCTGGGATTTCTTGGTAATAAAAGTCAGAAGCTTCTTGACCTTTCGCTGGTTCCTGTAATAGTGTCTGACAAAGTCTTTCCCACACTTACTGCGTCGTGTACGCAGGCTGCCTGAAGGGCGGATCGGACTAATTGATTCGCACGTTACGGGTCGCTAGAAAATGCGACTAGCTTTGAGCTAGCACGCATCGTATCTTTCCCCAACTCGCGGTTTTTCGCAAAGACTCCGGATAGTTGTCCGGAGGCCAATTCTAGCAAGGACAAAGTGGGTCTAGCCGCCAGCTACTCTGCGAGCTTCGCCTTTCGGGGGAGGTTCCTGCGCTGTGGCTGGTTGACGCCTGCGACCGTCCGGCCCGGAGAGATAGCCATGCGTGCCAGCCCGACTCTAGTTGCCATGGAACCACCACCCGCGAAGACCGCGGAGAACGGTGTGAATGAAGTCATTCGCACTCTGACGGGATTGATCGAAGTGGTAAGCCGGGAACGGGGAACGAGCGAACCCTCCGGAAGTCTGCCTGAGGAAGTGCTGGTTGACACCGAAGTAGATGGCTCCCGTTACCTCCTTGTACGTATGCGGCGGCTGGGGTGCAGTCGAATTCAGCTCAGCCCGCGAGAACAGGAAATCGTGCGCATGGTCGCCAAGGGACACCCGAACAAGGTGATCGCCGATGTACTCAACATCAGCTCCTGGACCGTATGCACCCACCTGCGGCGTATCTTTGCCAAGCTGGGAGTAGGCTCACGCGCGGCCATGGTGGCTCAACTGCTGGAGTTGGGAGTGCTCGCGTCGGACCATCGCTTCTCGTCGGGTCCCCGGTAAAGCAGTCTCGGGGAGTGTCGAGACTCAGAGATGGTACTCGGATTCGGGTACCTGCGACAGGGAGTCTCGCGGGCCAGGCGCGACCGCCTCAGAGCGCGATGTTTCGTGGTGTTTCCCGCTTGGAGTAACTTTTAAGGGCTCCTGGCCACTCGCAGTGCGGCGCAGTAACCGCAACGCGTTCCCTCCTAGAACCATGGCTTGCTGATCAGGCGGTAGCCCCAGTAGCCGTATCTTGTGAAGTTCCAGGCCAGGATGCGTCCAGGGTCCATCGGATCCAAACAGCAACTTGCGGGGCCCAGCCCGCTTGATGGCTTGAACCAGGTAATCAAACTGCCGGACGGCGGACGTGTCCGCGTAGACGTTGGGATAACGCGCAATTTGATAGATCACCTGCTGATGGGCTTTCCAATCGTCGGTGTAGCTGCCGAGGTGCGGAATAATGAAGTTCACATCCGGATATTGCGGGGCCAGCATGTCCACAACTTCGGGACGGCTCACGACATCAACCAGCATGGGCAGGCGAAACCTTCTCGCTGCCTCGCAGACTTCCCGCGTGGGCATGGCGTCGAAGCCGTGAACTTTGATACCCCGAAACCGCCACTTCTTCACGGCTCGGCCCACCATCTCGCGGATATGCCCAGCATCCCGGATGGCATGAACGAAAGCGAATCCCACGAACCGGCCCGGGTATTTGGCAATAAGCTGGCCTAGTTCATCATTCGCTTGGTCGTAGTTGCTATGGAAGGGCGGAATGGCGATCGTCATGTCAATGCCGGCCGCGCGGGCGCGACGCAAGTAGGACTTGATAGGCGCGATCGTGTTCCAGGGCGCGGTCATGCGATCACCTTTTCCCGCGTGGCAGTGGCAATCGACAATCATGACTCTCGCCATTCCGACCGCTGCTGCGTCCGTTGCGCACCACGCAGCTTCGCGGCCATTGCCAGGTACCAAATGCTGGTCGTAATCGCTTTGTAGAAGTTCGGCAGGTGGAATTTCTCGTTCGGGCCGTGAATGTGATCGTCAGGCAGGCCAAAACCCATGAGCACCGCGGGAACGCCGAGTATTTCCTGAAAAGTGTTTACCACGGGGATCGAGCCCCCCGAGCGGATGAAGACGGGCGGCGCTCCGAAGCCTTTCTTGTAGGCAAATGCCGCTGCCCGCACGGCTGGGTGATTACGGTCCATCAAGGCAGGTTCGATAGGAGAGAACGTGCGAACCGAAGAGCGCACGTCCGCCGGAGTAATGCGCTCGATGTGGTCGCGAAACAGTTGCGCGATTTCTTGCGGACGTTGGTCCGGTACTAAGCGAAAACTTAGCTTGGCGATTGCGCGCGCCGGGATAATGCTCTTCGATCCGCGACCATGGTGGCCGCCCACCATTCCATTCACCGTAAGAGCCGGCCGAATGGTTGTGCGCTCATAAAGGCTAAAGCCCGATTCTCCCCATCCGCTTTCAATTTTCGCGTCCTGCAGAATCTGCTCGTCGGAGGGTCCGGTAGTGGCCATGAAAGCCCGCTCTCCATCGCCCCAGCGCCGCACGTTATCGTAAAAGCCGGGGATAGCCACACGTCCGTGAGCATCGTGCAGACGGGCAATCATCTCGCATAACGCTTGCAGGGGATTGTGAACCGCGCCCCCGAAATTACCGGAATGCAGGTCATGCGAGGGGCCTTTTACTTCCAGTTCCGCGCGCAACCCGCCCCTCTGCGCATAACTGATCGCCGGGCGATCCGAAGCGAGCATGCGAGTATCGGAAATGACCGCGGCGTCCGCGCGTAGCGCGCGCCGGTTGCGAGTAATGAAGGACGTTAGATGTGGACTTCCAATCTCCTCCTCGCCTTCGAAAATACATTTCACGTTGACTGGCAGAGCGCGCTCGGTCTTCAAGTAGGATTCGACGGCTTTAATGTGGGAGAAGAGTTGGCCCTTGTCGTCGGCTGCGCCACGGGCGTGCAGATCGTCATTCTTAAGCGTCGGAGTAAACGGCGGAGTGTGCCACTCGCTCAGCGGCTCGACCGGAACAACGTCGTAGTGGCCATAGATCAGCAGCGTGGGACGGCCGGGGGCGCGCAGCCATGAGGCAGACACAATGGGATTGCCGCGTGTCGGAATGACTCGAACGCGATCCAAGCCAACGCCTTTGAGGTGTCGCGCCAGCCAGGTTGCACATTTCCTGACGTCGTTGGCGCGCTCCGGTTGTGAGCTCACGCTCGCAAAACGCAAGAAATCTTGCAGTTCGGAGACAAACTTCCTCCGGCCAGCGCGAGCATAGCGTAGAGCACGATGCGGATCCAAGAGCTCACTCCGGATTGAAATCACCTCCGAGGCTGTTTCTTGTACTCGCCCTATGGCGAAATTGCGCACGCACCGGCCGCGCAGTTCGCTGCAGTGTCAGGGTGCAGTGGGAGATTCTGAAGGCGGACCGCAAATCGTTCGTAGCAATTGGCGTTTCCACTGCGTCCCTGATCTCCGACCGTCGTCTTGAAGTAGATATGCAACGCTTCGTGCAAGATCGTGGATTGGGTGGTAGTCGTATCGCCACTTTGCCACCTTTGCCAGAAGAGCCCGCCAAGGCAAATGAGATAGCGCCCGTGAAAGTCACTGCACGCGTAAACGCCGGCAGCGTTCACGCCTCCGCAATCCGGGCAGTGGCCGGCCGTGATCCAACAAGAATAGTGGATGCATCCACCGTCGACGATTTTGGCAACGTCACGCAGTCTGATGGCCACAAGTTCGCCCAAGTCTCTCCAGCGGACTACGCCGCGCAGGGTCGCTCTCCAAGGCGGAACGAACTCGGGCGTAACCCCAAAAGCTTCGCAAAATGTGGAGCGGACGACGTCCGACCGGTTGGATCGGTCCAGCGCGGTTGCAGCTCTCGTCGCCAGGGAAACGGCTCCGGCGGCGGCGGATTCGACGGCCGCCTTTAGAGTAGCCGGCGGGATCGACATCGATAGAAGGTTTTCAATATTGGCGCGTTCAGCGTCGCTGCACGTGAAGGTGCCGACCCTGGTTCCTGCGGGTGTGCACCGGCTGCCCTGAGCCGCCATGCCCTCCCACTCATATTCGGACTCATATTCAGATTCCAGGCTTTCGGCAAGCTGGCTGACGAACGCTTCCAGTTCAGCTTCCAGTTCAAGGTCAGCGTCGCGCATCGTAGGCCCCCAAAACAGACTCGTAAAGCGTCCGGGTACACCCCGGCATGCAGTCGATTCGCCTTCGCTTCAGCGCGAACCGGCTTCAGGCTTCAAATTCTGACCCTCCTGCCTGGCTCGGGGCCCCACACATTGTCCTCAATAGCCATCGCATGGATACGGCGGCACACATTCGTCTTCGGCGTCGAGGACCTCATCCATCCAAAGCACGATGTTGGGAACGCCGAGAGCAAAGACGTCTCCACTGCGCCTCAACGCGTTGTAATCAGCTCGACGTTGCCGATTACTGTTGGCACCGGCCAAGCTACCGTAAGAGCCACCGGAGGAGCCACTAGTGCCGGATGGGAGATGATGTGGTCCAAATGGCGATTCAGGCAACTCAGCCTCGCTTTCTGATTTATCAGCGGGAGCCCCAGAGGCTCCTCACAGTCGAGTCGAACTCAGCAGTCTGCCGTGAGAAACCGGCAGAACATATCGCCACAATTCAAACTGCAGTCGGAAGTTCGCCAGACTCGGTTCGCCTCCGTCTCAGCGCGAACCTGGAGGCTCGCGCTGGAACGGGGCGTCCCGGTTCAGACTTCAAACTCGAACTCTCGGGCCGGCTCCCGCCGCGGAGAGACTCCCGCTTTCTGCCGGCCGTTTGCCCTCACTGGCGTCGGTTGAGTCTGGTCCCAGGGCAACACGCGATGCGATCCTGTCCGCTTGCTGAGGCCCATGGCTTGCGCGCTGGTCAGCCATTCTTCGGACTGTTCGGCAATCTCCAGCAACAGCGTTTCGAATTGCGCCCTCGTGGTCTGCAAAATGTGCGGTTGCGCCAGCCAACGCATTATCTCGCGTCCGGTAACTCCCATGCGCTGCCGCGGTGAAGTAACCAGGCGCTCGTTGTAGTAGCGAATCAACACTTCTTCCACCACGTCCCAGGCATTGTCGGCGCCGAACAAGCGCTTGACATCCTCGGAGTCGAGAATCTTGAAGGCCTCTTCGAGCAGTTGCATCACTTCCACCCGCAGCACGTTCAAGTGGCCGAAGGACAACCACTTGAGGTTGTTGCGCAGGTCGAGCCCGGCGCGCCGCACGATCGCGATCGAACCGAAGCTCGGATCGTAGGCGCGTTCGCGGATCACATCGGAAATCCGTTTGTCGCGCCAGAACAAGGTGACCTGGTGAACGAAGTGAGAGAACAGTTTGTGAAAGTCGGTATTCGCGCGCGAGCCCGTCGGCACCGGCGTACCGCCGTATCCGAAGATCCGCTTGTACGCCGAGAGACGATCGCGCTTGGTATAACGCAGTACGTCGCGCCGATCGAACTGATAAAGAGCGAAGGCGCCCGGTCCACCGGAGAGCCGCACCGTGCCGGCCTTGAACAGTTCCTGCAGTTTCTGCACTGCGCGGAAGACGCCGATTTTTTCATGCTGCCAGAGGTAATACATATCTCCGACGGCCACGATGCGTTCCGACGTGATGGTCTCGTCGTACGGCTCTACGCCCGGCGGCATGCGTGTCACGCCGAGATCCTTGGAGGCCTCGGGCCCAATGCCGATCAGGGACGCGAGACCTTTATCCGGCGGTGGTGGAACCTTGGAATCCGTGTCCACCACCGAAGCCAGCATGTCATCGATCTGCTTGGTAAGCGCGTCGGCGAGTTGCGGATTCGAGATCAGGTCAGCCGAAAGCTGGCTGGCCACCTGCTCCCGCAGTGCCGCTATGCGGTCATATAAGCCTTGATAATCTCTTGACGTAGACATTGATGACCCTCCTCGTTCAGAGCGCTCCTCACCGGATCTGCGCTTTTACTGCGGTACCGCTCACAGTGCTCCTGTCGTTGCTACTTGGTCTACCGCCTGCCTCTCCTGGACAATTCCACCTCTAACTCCAGCGGCTCCGGAATCCGCATGCCGACCTGCTGGCCCTGCGTGAATAGCTGAGTCAACTGGTCGTTAAGATCGTCCAGCGCGTGCCGTACGCGAGCCGTGCTGAAGCCGTCTGGCAGCGCATCGATATTCTGCGCATCTTTCGCTCCCTGAACCATGTTCATCAGCGTTTGCACCACCGGCAGCAGGTTGTTGGTGATGGCGATCCGGCCACCATCCCTGATGAGACGTGGCAGTTCGTCAGTACACGAGCTTTCGATCTCCACCAGCACGTCTTCCAGATACATCGCGGGCAACTCCCACTGGTCGTCGAACTCAACCAGCAATGTCTGGCGCTCATTGGGCCCGATGAACACAGAATCGAGCGCAAAACGCAGTTCGTTGACCGTCTCAGCAATTACACCGAGCTGCCGCGAGATCAGAACCAGCTGCGTTCCCAGGAAGGCCGGTAGACGCGTCGTACTCAACAGGAAGTACTTGCCATTGGCCATCCAGCTCTGCAGCAGACCAGTCATATAGTCGGAAATCATCCGGAAATTGGTGATGTCCGTTTCATCCTGCACCGAATTGTTGAACTCATTGTCCCTGCCTTTCTGCAGGAACCAGATGCCGTAAGTATCCCGGAGCGAGCCCAGTGTTCCCCTGATCTTGTCTGGATCGACTTCGACACGGGGATCGTCACTGAAACGAAAATGGTCCACTCCCATCAGAATCCTGAAATAAGTGTTTACTCTCAGGATTGAGGGTGGAACCACGCCAAATTGATTGACGATCTCGGCGATCTGGCTCTTCGCCATGTCCTTCAAAGCCTTCACGAACTCAGGATCGGCCGTGGGGTCGAGTGGATACAAACCATCCAGCAGTGGGAAGCAATTGTCCATGGCCACCTTGGCTCGAGCATAGAGGCTGGCCTGCGCTCCAGAGATTACTCCTGCCAGGTCGGATTGCACCGTGTAGGTGCGTTGATTCCATTTCGATTCTATGTGGCCTTCGACCTCCTTGAGGCTGAACGACTGCGTCAGTGCCCCGACGAATCCTTTCGCATCGGTCGAGTTCGGCTTCCATCCCAGCGCATCGCCGATCGCTCTCGAAGCGATCTGCCCNNAAGTCGCCCTCGAATGCCGGGAACGGGTCTCCGGGTTCGGAGTATCCATGGATATGCTTCAGCACAATGTTGACCCAATCGCCGTCGAAGAACTCATAGTTCTTCGGGTTGAGATTTTGCGGTGTGAAGGTCAACCCAATAGAACGATCCGACAGAATGCTGATCGAGGGGTTGCCCTGGGAGGCGGGGGAAATACTGCCAGCCTTGAAACCCGCGAAGTGTTGGGACGTGGTGCTTGCGAGTGGCAATGGCCCTTGGGAGAAATCCGCCGAGTTCGGATCGAAAATCGTGTAGTTAGCTGGATTTAGCGGGCTGTGATAATCCTGAAGCAGCTTAGCTCGCGCTGCCGCATTTGTAGGGAGGGCATGCGGGAGCACCCAGTTCGTCGACAGCCAGACTGCCGGCTGGCCGACCTGCTCCTTCGTGAACACCTGATCAGAGAAAGAAATCGTGATCGACGTATTCGTTACGATGCAATCTGTCACTGTGAGAGGCATGGTATGTCTCCTTCCGCCACGGTCATTCTCTGTCCCGGTCTGCGGTTGATTCCAGGCGCCGGTTGCCCGATACGCCAATTGGACGCCTAAAGCGGCGGCTTTTCAAGTAACGCCCTCCGCTTCCAAATCCTCAACTCTCGATCGCGGCAGCGAGATCTGCTGCCCAACATTCGTCGCCTGCACCGAGATGTTCATCATCCCCAGCCGCTCCGCCAGCTCCTGCCAGCACAAGGCGAGAGCGGTGCTGGATTTTTCGAGCGGCTGGCGGCAGTGCTCGATGCCTTGCTTCACGGCGCCGGCCCACGGCAGCCAGGCTCGCCGCTCCGTGCCCAGTCTCGCCAACTCTTTCAGCTTCTCGTACGACACTAGATTCGTCGCGTACTGC
>PLIO01000087.1 GCA_003140075.1 Acidobacteriaceae bacterium
GAGAAAGCGGGTGGCCCGTTCCATCGATCGTCACCTGGTGCTCCTCCATGCACTCCAGCAACGCGGCTTGCGTGCGTGGAGGCATGCGATTTACCTCATCGACCAGAAGCAGGTCCGTGAATACCGGCCCCGGATGAAGCTGGAATGTGCTGGTGGCCAAATTCAGGATATTCGTGCCGACGATATCGGCCGGCATGAGATCGGACGTACACTGAATCCGCTGAAAACTCAGCTTCATTACCCGGGAGATAGTCTTAACGGTCAACGTCTTGGCGATACCGGGAACGCCTTCCAGCAGAACATGCCCCCGGCAAAGCAATGCCATCACGCATCGATCGCGCAGTTCTTCCTGGCCGACGATCACTTTGCCCATCTCGTTGCGAATATGCTGCACCAGCTCTGGAACTGCCTTCATCAAACTTTCTCCTTCCGAATGCC
Organism: Acidobacteriaceae bacterium; assembly: GCA_003140075.1. Classification (GTDB taxonomy): domain Bacteria; phylum Acidobacteriota; class Terriglobia; order Terriglobales; family Acidobacteriaceae; genus Sulfotelmatobacter. Next base: position 439 of record PLIO01000087.1, read on the forward strand.
TTTAAACAAGTTCAGTTGAGCTGCGTAGCCGTCGAGTTCTTGCAGCAGGTGCAAGGCCACAGGCGCCTCCAAGAACGGATCGGAGCCGGCGGATTCACACTGCTTCATCGTCGCGGCAAATTGATTGCCGGCGAGCCCCCAGCGATCGCGGATCATAGAGGCCAGATCATCAACGGAAGTGTTGCCTGCGACCCCGAGTCGCCGTGTGAGCCAGTACCGGAATCGCCGGTAGCAGATCTCGACGGCAACCGAGGCGGTTCCGGCCCGCTCGTAGAGCCCACCGAGCGTCTGAACAAATTCAATTGGCGACAAGCGGACTTCGCTGGTTGGCACGCAGGTTGGTCCACTCCGGCGGGAGAACGTCGCAACCACGGCCGCCCCCAGAAGAACTATTTGCAGCACGAGCCACTTCACCGGCGAATGGGCAATGGAAGCTGCCAGCGTTGGGCGATAGCCGTGGATGTATTCATCCCACAGAATCTCGTTCTTCTTATCGCCAAGACACGCGAGGAAAAATTCCAGATTGCCCTGCTCCTTCAGCCCGGCATTTGTGAGAGGCGTGGCCGAAGCCCACCAGAGTACTTCACCTCGACCGAAAGGATACTTCACTACCAGCGTGTGTGTCCCGTCGCCGTACAGCGGGTACGCGGCCGAGTAAGCCTGCCAATAGGCTCGCGGAGCCAGCACGATGTGAGGAGCCGCGCGAGTAATTTGCGAAGGCGAAAGGGACGAGGCAGTTTTCCACGTCATTCCCGAAAGCACGTCGGGAACGGATTCATTTTCCGGAAGGAACGTGCCGGCAAACATTCCCGTGGCGATGACATGCCCACCTTCGGCAATAAATGCTTTCAGCCGTTCTCGCCCTTCGCGAGTGGGAGCCTCCTCAGGTTCGGCGAGGATGATGGTCTTTGCTGTGGCTTGGGGAAGATCGCTGAGCGGGTGCTCCCAGCGGCGAATCTTGTATCCCGTATCCGTGAGCAATAGATATGCGGCTTTGGCCCCGCCGGAAGCGGTCGAATAACTGCTGGGATTTTCCGATTGCCCCCGTTCCCCGGAGCTGAACACCAATGCGACAACCACGAGCAGAACGAAAACAAGTCCTGCGCCGAGCAGAAGCTTACGATCTTGTTGGTTCAGCTTGAGTGGCATCCCAGCCTCTCCAGCGCCTGCATCATTTGCGAAAAAGTCCCTGCGTCCGCCTTCTGCTTGGCGTACCAGGTGAGCTCAAAAACGCGCGTGAGCGCAGACAGAGTCTCACGATGCTCGCTTGTATCGGATAGCAGGCGCAAGTATTCGCGTGGAGTGCGTGCGCGATCGGGCCGCCACATGCCCTGCTGCTCAAGATAAGAAATGCCTGCCCAGTAAGCCAGATGAATCGCTTCCCGCCAATTATTTTGGGCAGCGGCCGCCCGCGCTCCATCGAGCCAAAGCGACCAGCTCCTGGCGGAGACCGGAAGATCGGTGGGCACAACGCTTTCTCGCTGGCTCGCCGACATAATCTGGCGGTAGGCAATGAAGGCGAGCGTTAATACCGCGAGCCCGATCAGCCCGTAGACAAAGAACCTGCTGATCGTCGGAATAGCGGATGAGTGGAAAAGAAAGTCGAGCAGTCTGAGAATCGTGTCTATCAGCTTTTGTTTGAGCCGGTCAAGAAATGTTGGGCCGCGCACATCGCCGAACTCCGGCCGAGCCAGAAGAGCAGCAAGGTGTTCCCGGCTGGCCGTGACGTCCGGAGGTGACGTTTCGAAGCCGTCGAGATCGCTACGCAGGTCGCGAATCCGCGACCGGATGGCACTCGCATTCGCCAGGTTCGGTTCCCGCTCGAATCTGCGAACATCCCTGCGCAGACCTTCCGCAGGAATTTCGAAAGCTTGCGGGTCGGTGCGGACTCGCCAATTTTGTGGCAAATCCCGCAGGGTCGCGGGGACGGCGCGTCCGGAACTGTCGAGCTGCTGGGTAGCAACCGACAAGCGATCCAGTTCCGAACGATATTCGGCTACCGTGAGATCGTTGACTCTGCCCGACTCCGCCCAGCAAAGCAAACTGGAGATCAGAAACCCGGCAATCACGAGCCCGGCGAGAGTGCAAGTGCGCCTTGCGGTCATGCGCCTTTTACGCCGGAGCAACTTGAAGGGTAGGCGCATCCAGCGCCGTCATCATCAGTTGCAGGTCAAAAGCCTCTTTGCGGACGCGTTCATCGTAGTAAACCAGCGAGAACGCAATTGTGGCGAGCGGGCCCACCAGGCATTGCGCGATGAATGTTGCAACCAGCGATGCCACCTGCCATCCCGGCGAAACTCGCTGCATCCCAACTAGTCCACTTACTCCGGCGGCCATTTTGATCGGCCACTGCAAAAGCATGCCAACTCCGATGCTCAGTATGAAAAACAACAACCAGATGACAAAAATGCGCCAACGGTTCCCCTGGGTCAATTCGGAGCTGCGAGACATCGACTCTCCGATACTCTTGTTCTCCAAAACCTTCACCGGGACAGCCAGCGACCACCGTATCCCCAGCAGGATTCCGGGAACGATCAAGGCGATGCACGCGAGGCCCACAAGGAATCCTACGGAGAGCGAAAGACCGATTACGCCCGCAATCTGATTCTTCACTGCAGAAAACGATTCCATAACGCCGGCCGGTCGATCCAGGTGTACCTGGGAAACCGCAATCACGGTTGCGGCCTGGGAGGCGGCAGTCACCACCATGGTTAAAAAAAGCGCGCCCAAGCCCCACACGGCGCCAATCAGGACCCTGGAAATATCGAACGTCCGGGTAGGCGATATTTGAAACGCCAGCCCCAGGCATTGATAAGCGAGGACACAAAGATGAGGGAGAGCAAAGATCGCGACGAACAACGCAAAGTGACTGCGATAGAGAGAAAACGTGCGGTCCAGCAACTCTCCGGTACTGAGGGGCCTGAGCATGGTCGTCATGATTAGCCTCCCGTGAGGATTGGAAACTTTCCCGGCATGGTAGCACAATGGCGCTCACCGCGTTAGGGTGCAATCGTGGGCGGCTTGCGGCTAGCGGGTCAAGAAATAGGGATGCATAATTTTCGGCGGTCGCGGATCTCCGTTAGACGCGATCAGTGCCGTTGGTTTCGTCCACTCGGTCCTCTGCCGTCGCGGGATCCGCGACGTCGGGTTCCCGCGGCAGCTGTGCGAGAACCGGCCGGAGCGCGGGGCTGCGGACTGAGCACGCTCTTAATCTGTTGGCGCAGCCAGCGATTTGCGGAGTCATTCTCCACGCTCTCGTGCCAGTACATCTGGGCCTCGAGTTGAGCTGTTTTCACGGGAAACGGATAGACGCGGTTGCCGAGTCCGGCGTTCAGAATCTGCGCGTGCCCCTGCGACAAGGTCAGCAGAAGATCGGTATCGCGGACCACTCGGCAGGCAGCAAAATTGTGCTGGCAGCGCAAAACAATCTTCCTGCGAAAGCCCAGCCGGCTCAGTTCTACGTCGATCAGACTGGGGCCGTACCGCCGCGAGGAAACCAGCACGTGGGGCTGCGCGAGATAGGTGTCGAGATCGAGGGTCCGGAAGATTCCGGGATGCCCGGGGCGGGCCATCACTACGAACGGCTCCCCGATGAGACGTTCTTGATGAATGGGTTCAGTGGTCGTCATCGGAACGTCGATGGCAAGATCGAGAGAGCCGCTCGCGAGTTCACCTTCCAGGTCTCTGCGCTTGACCCGCGAGGTGGTAATCGACATCTCTGGCGCCTCGCGTTCCAGACGCTGCAGCAAGGTGGGAAGGATCAAGGACCCAACGTATTCCCAGAGCGAGATGTGGAAATTGCGGCGGGTATGAGTGGGATCGAACTTGTGACTCTCGCGGAGGTTTACCTCAAGTATCTGAAGTGCCTGCCGTACCTCGTCGATCATGTTTCGGGTGAAGGGAGTGGGAATCATGTGCGCGCCGCGGCGAACGAACAGGGGATCTTTCAAGAGATCGCGCAAGCGCTTCAAGGCATGGCTGATGGCGGGCTGGGTGAGGTTCAATTGATGGCCGGCGCGGGTGATGTTACCCTCGCGGTAAATCGCTTCCAGTACGACGAAGAGGTTGAGATCGACCTGGCTTAAATGCACGAAACAGATATTACTGGATTCGTAAGATTCATTTGATGAATTTTGCGGGAATCGCTAGGCTGTGTAGCTTGTTCGGGACATAACTTCCGCTATGCATTTTGCCCCCTCACCCCGCGCCCAAGACTATCTACGGAGGCTTGGGGCCTTCATGCAGGAACATGTGTTGCCCGGAGAGGTCAAATACTGCAGTGAAGTCCGGAACGTGGCGGACTGGCGCACCTGGGAACAGCCGTCGATCATGGAAGAACTCAAAGCCAAAGCCAGGGCCGCAGGTCTGTGGAATCTGTTTCTGCCCGAAAAGGAGTACGGTGCGGGACTGACGAATGTGGAATATGCTCCTTTGGCCGAAATGATGGGGCGGTGTTCCATTGCGCCCGAGGTTTTCAACTGCAACCCTCCTGACACCGGGAATATGGAGGTTCTGGTCAAATACGGATCAGAAGAGCAGAAACGACTTTGGCTGAAGGCGCTTCTGGCCGGGGATATCCGGTCTGCTTTCTGCATGACTGAGCCGGGCGTAGCGTCCTCGGACGCAACCAACATGCAAGCCACGGCCGTCATTGAGGGCGAGCACGTGGTGTTGAACGGACGCAAGTGGTGGAGTTCGGGCGTGGGGCATCCAAACTGCCGCCTGCTGATCTTCATGGGGTTGACCGACTGCGCAGCGGAGAAATATCGACAGCACTCAATGGTGCTGGTGCCGTTGTCCACTCCCGGAGTTGAGATCGTGCGTATGGTGCCGGTTTTTGGCGGCTATGACGCTCCTTTCGGCCACGGAGAGGTGAGCTTCCGCAACGTGCGCGTCCCGGTGGATAACATCATCGCCGGACCTGGACGTGGATTTGAGATTGCGCAGGGCCGCCTCGGGCCAGGGCGCATTCATCACTGCATGCGAACCCTGGGGGCGGCGGAACGCGCCCTGGAACTTCTTTGCCGGCGATCGTTGGCGCGAGTGGCTTTTAGCAGGCCGTTGGTCGAGTTGGGAGGAAACGCGGATGTGATCGCCAACGCGCGGATCCTGATCGAGCAGGCGCGCCTGCTCACTCTCAAAGCAGCGTGGATGATCGACCAAGTGGGGGCCAAGGGAGCCAAAAGCGAAATCTCGCAAATCAAAGTGGTCGTGCCCAACATTGCCCTGGCTATTATTGATCAAGCGATCCAGATGCATGGAGCGGCAGGCGTGTCGGAGGATTTCCCGCTGGCGGAGATGTTCGCTTCGATACGAACGTTGCGCATCGCCGATGGCCCTGACGAAGTGCATCGCGCGCTGATAGCCAGGCTGGAGTTGGGCAAATATAAGGCGAAGAATTCTGACGCCGCTTGAAGCCTGCTCCGCGGGTCACTTGCCTTTAAAGACATGGGCGCTCTTTTTTCTAGAGAGGCACCTGCCTCAGAAAGACAAACGCGCGCCGAGTTGGATCTGACGCTTCGGAAAAGCGGACGTGAACGCCAGTGGCGTGCTGGGCGTAGCCGTCCCACCGCCCGCAAGGGCTGTGCCCGGTCGAATCCCACTCACGTTAAATGAGGTACTACCCTGCCCAAACCAGGGGGCGGATGTGGGAAGAGCAAAAAGCGGGCTCACCTCGTTGTTCACGCTGGCAAAATTTGTGCGGTTCGCGATGTTGAATCCTTCTGCTGTGAACTTCAGCTCAGCTCTCTCGCCCAGTTTATGCTGCCAGCTCAAGCGCGCGTCGAAATCGACGTAATTGGGGCCCAGACCCGTGTCGCGCGGGGCTCCGATCGGACGTTCATTGGTGGTGTGATTGTCGCCGTTAACCTCTCCTCCGGCCAGCAAGTTGAAAGGATGCCCGCTATGGTAAGAGAAAATTGGAGCCAGCTGAAAACCCGACAAGATACTTTGTTTCCATGGACTATCGATCACACCCGCGATTACCACTTTGTGCCGCTCGTCAAACTCGGAAAGACTGCGATCCAAATTGAGGTTCGTGGGATCCTGCGGCCCGTAGTCTGTGTTGTAATCCGTGGACGTGTCAATGCCCTTACTCCAGGTGTAATTCGCGAACACTGAGAAGTGATTGCTGAAGCGTTTCGTGAGTTCCGCGATGCCGCCTTCGTAAAGAGCATACGACTGCGAGCTATATTGGTTGTTCTGCACAATCAGCGGATTCACAAAGCATGGTTGGGTATTGCAGGGCAGGCCCTCAGGGCTACCCGGTATGGGGTCGGCCGCCGACGCCGAGGTATTCCAGTTGCGATAGGAAACCGTCTGGCCGTTGGCCAGAGGTACCGAGGTAAACGGCGCCGGCAGCAGATTGGTGTCGATCGCAATCGGGAGGTGCTGGGTGTGCGAATAGATGCCGCTGAGAGAAAATGACAACCCCGGTGCAAGTTCGCGTTCAATGGCGAAGGAAGCCTGCTGGGCGATCGGGGGACGATAATTCGGCTGGTTCACGAACAGCACTTGCAGCGGAGCAAGGGGACCGCTGTTTGTAACGTCGACGCCTGTGAAGCCTGTCCCCAACAGAGACGCCGCAGCGGGTGTGATACAGGCATTATTTCCCGTGGCCGGGGTCGTGCACTGGATCAATCCCTGCGCAAAGAGTGCCTGGAAAATAGTTGCCGACCCTGCTATACCCAACGCCGGAATCCCGCCGATCGGATCTGCATAGATGGAAATTTCCCGGTTGCAGGGGCTGGCGCCGCTACCGGGGATTATCGTAGCCCCGAAATAGGAGACACCACAGATCGCACTGACGTTGGCGACCTGTCCGGCCCCGGGAGCGTTCTCGACAGCAGACTTATTCTGGTTCACCACCCCCAGGCTCAGGTCGACATCGGGGATCTGGACGTCCACCGGTCCGTAGAAGATTCCGTAGCCGCCCCGGACCACCGTCTTGTGATTGTTGGCAGGGTCCCAGGCGAAGGAAACCCTGGGGCCAAAATCCTTCTTGTATGTGGTCAACGGGGCGAATTGCGTGTCCAGGTCGTAGCGCAGGCCGTAGTTTAGAACAAAGTTTGGAGTCATCTTCCAGGAGTCTTGCGCGTAGAACGAGGTCAGCGGCCGGTCATAGTACGGGTACGTCGGATTTCCAAAACCTTGCTGGTAAACCTCAGGCAGCCCGAACGATGCCGACTGTAACGGGTTGATGCCCGTGGTTGCAAGATCTGGGCTGATCAAACCTCCGGGGAGCGTCCCGAACACAAAGCGACCGGGGAAAAAGGTGTGCGATTCCGTGTGATTGCCGCGAAGCAACTCGTAAGCGCCGAATTTGAGAGTGTGATGGCCGCGGATCTTGGTGAAGTTGTCGGCAAATTCGTAGCGCCGCAGGATGGTAAGGTTAGGTAGGAAGATATTGGTTCCAACATTGTTGATAAAACTGGGAATCTGCAGCCCCACCTCCGCCGGCTCGTTGGGAATCACATTAAAGCCGTAGTAGTTCCACTGTACCCGGGCTTCATTCTGCGTAGTCGGATTGAGCTGGCGGTACCAGCTGGCTTGCAGGGTATTGTCGTAGTCGTGGATCGAACTTCCCGCCGAAAAAGCGGTCAGAGAATTCACGTCCGGCGATTCCTCCAAATCGTGCCCGTACCGGTAGGTCAGAGAAATCTCGTTATTGGTATTAACGCGGTGATCCAGGCGGGTCGATACCTGATATTGCCGCGTGTCGAAAGGAAAGAGTCCACCCTCGGTTTCAAACTGGTTGAGCAGGAAGGTATTCAACGCGGATTGACCCGGCGAGACGAACGGGTTCAGACCACCGGGGTTTGGGTTCAGCGTCAAAACGCTCTGGAGAGCAACGCCGCATTCACTCGGCGGCGCTGAGAAGCCCGGTAAGCAAGGCGCCGGTACCGTTGAGGGGTTCGCCTCCAGCTGGGCAATAATGGCGTTCTGCGCAGCCGTCGGACGAAAAATATCGGTATCGGTCAAAAGCGGAACTGCATTTTGCGCGTTCTGTCGCAGGCCTTCAAACGCAAAAAACAGAAATGTCTTATCTTTCTTGATCGGGAACCCCAAGGTCCCGCCGAATTGCTGGCGAGTCAAAGTATCCTTCACCGGCGTACCCAGAGTGTCCGGATTGGCAGGATTGAAGGTCTGGCCGGCCTGCAATGCCTGGGTGAACGAAAACGGATTTTGGGCGTCCATGGCATCGTCACGGAAAAAACCATAGAGGCCGCCGTGAACATTGTTGGTGCCCGACTTGGTCACAATATTGATGGATGCGCCGGTGGCTCCCCCCAGGTCCGCGCCGTAGTTGCTGCGATTGATCTGGAATTCCTGCACATCGTCCTGGCTGACCGTCAGGCGCACCCCACCGCTATCGCCTGAGGTTTCGCCACCGTCCACCGTTATGCTGTTTCCTCTGCCATTGCTGCCATAGAACGACAGCCCGCTTTGCGGTGTTTGCTTGACTCTGAAATCCTGGTCGCCCGCCAGCCGGGTGGAATCGGAGACCCCAGGCGCGAGCAACGTAAACGTAAGGTAATCGCGGCGGTCTATGGGCAGATCGGCAATGAACTCTTGTGAGACTCTGTCGGCTTGGCTGCCTCGTTCCGTTTCCACTACGGGCGGCTGGTCCGTTACCTCCACCACCGTCGCCACCTGCGACGGTTTCAGCTTGAAATCGGAGATCACCGTCTCTCCAATGGCAACCGTGACGCTTCTTCGAAGCTCAGTCGCAAAGCCCGATAGTCCCGCGCTCACGTCGTAAGTGGCCGGTGCCAGCCCCGCTACACGGAACTGACCGGTGCCATTCGTCGCTGCCGTGCGCGTCAGGCCCGTCTGGGTCTCGATCACGTTGATCGTAACTTTGGGCAAAATAGCGCCGGAAGAGTCCGTTACCGTCCCCGTGATCTCTCCCGATGAGCCGACGCCCTGGGCGTGAGCCACAAAGGTTGCGAACAGGAAGCACAGAAGAACGCATACGATTGACTTCATGGTGGAATAGACAAATACCCGCTTCCAGGAACATGCCTCGTAGCGTGAGGCCGCACGACCATCCAAACTGTTCGGTGCAAAACCCATATTCCCCCCTAGCTCAGGCTTTGTCTGAGTTACGCAAAAGGCCCAGTCGCATGCCAGCATCCTGCCGTTTGCTTCCAACCTGCTGAGTGCTTTCCAGGTCAGAATTGTTTCGAGTGAGATTCCCTGGCCTTTTTAAAAGTGCTGAATGCGAACGCACAACTCCCCACCCTCTTGCCGTTTCAGCGCGCCGCATCGGGCACGAGCGTAGCTGCGTTTTTCAGATTCATCAAATGAATTTTATGGATGACGATGTATGCTCAGAAGGAATCGGGCCACAGACCGGCGGATGGGCTGCAGACCGGTGCTGGAATTTGCGTTTCATAGACTTAGAGCCTCTTCTCGCCTGCGTTTGCGCCGGCGGGTCGCGCGGCCAGGAATTCGAAAATCGCTCTTTGCGCGGCCTCGGGCTGATCGGTCGAGAACAAATGGCTGGCATGTTCGAGCAAGACGAGTTGTGCGCCAGGAATGCGCGAGGCGATCAATTCCCCGTTGCCGGGCGGGACCAGCCGATCCGCCTTCCCGTGAATGACGAGCGTTGGAGCCGTGATCTGGGGCAACCGGCTGAACGATTCCCAGGCGAGGATGGCCTGCAGCTGCGCAAGATAGCCCGCCGGGCTGGTCGGCCAGGGGTGACGCTGGGCGATATCTTCGTCGATTAAGTGCCGCGGCGTCGCAGGGTCATAGATAAAAGGGACCGCGGCCTCGGCCGCTTGTTCCCGGCTCATCCAGGTGCGGGCTTTCAGCATCTCCACTGCGGCTGGCTCGGCGCGCTTAGCGCTGGGGCCGCCGGCGGCTGTGCAGCCGAGAATGAGAGACTGCACGCGTTCGGGATACTGCAACGCGAATTCCTGGGCGATCATGCCGCCCATCGACACCCCAAAAACATGGGCACTGAGAACGCCGGCGGCGTCGAGCACGGCGGCTGCATCCGAAGCCATGAGAGCAATCGAGTAAGGGCCGGGAGGTACACCGCTCTGTCCCACACCTCGATTGTCGAGTGCGATCGTGCGGTAGGCGGTTGCCAGCGCCGGCCGAGTGCGATGCCACATGGCGGAAGGGTAGCCCAGGCCCATAATCAGCAAAATCGGTGCGCCCGCTCCCCGCTCATCCCAGTAGATTTTTGTTCCTTGGTTGTCAGCAAAGGGCATACACTCTCCTCCTCGATCAATCTGCGACCACTTTGAGGATCAGCTTGCCGAGGTTCTCCCCTTTGAACAGCTTCAAGAAAGTGTCGGGAAAGGTCTCGAGTCCTTCGACAATATCCTCGCGCGATTTGAGCTTGCCCGCCGCCATCCATCCAGCCATTTCCTGTGCAGCCTGGGCATAGCGGTCGGCGTAGTCAAAGACCAGCATGCCTTTCATCGTCGCGCGATGGACCAACAGCGATAAATAGTTGCTCGGGCCTTGGACGGGGCCGGTATTGTTGTACTGCGAGATCGCGCCGCAGATTACGATGCGAGCGCCACGCGCAAGGTTTGCGAGAGCAGCCTCAAGGATGTCACCGCCGACGTTGTCGAAATAGATGTTGATACCTTGCGGACAAGTCTTCCGCAGCGCCTCAGTCACGTCTTCGGACTTGTAATCAATGGCTGCGTCAAATCCGAGGTCGGTGATGAGATAGCGGCATTTGCTGGCGCCGCCCGCAATGCCAACCGCCCGGCAACCCTTGATTTTGGCAATCTGACCCACGACCGCGCCCACGGCGCCTGCCGCCGCAGAGACGACTGCGGTGTCGCCCAGTTGAGGCTGGCCCGTTTCGAGCAAGCCGAAGTATGCCGTCATCCCGGTCATACCCAACACGTTGAGGAAAGTAGGAAGCGAGGCCACACGCGGGTCAATCTCGATTAGGCCGTTGCCCTCGGAGATGAAATATTCCTGCACTCCAAAGGTTCCCGAGACATGCTTGCCCACAGCGAAATTAGGATTCTTCGAAGCAACCACCTGGCCAAGCCCTAAAGCCCGCATCACCTCGCCGATGGCAACTGGCGGGACGTAGGATCTATTCTGCTTCATCCAGCCACGCATGGCCGGGTCGAGCGAAATAAACAACACCCTGATCAGCAGTTCGCCTTCGTGCAACTCGCGAACCGCCTCTTCCTCGTAGGCCCAGTCCGTGCGCTTCGGCATTCCCACAGGGCGGGAAGCAAGGGTAAATCTGTGATTGACGAGTTGCATGATGGTTTCCTTTCCTGTCAGACGGTGTAGCGCTCACTGGACAAAAGCCGAGCCGCAATCTGCCGACGAAGCGCGATGGAGTTCACCGGCGCGTGATCCGCATAGCCGCGCACGGCTGCAAGGTGCTTGCGCAAGAGGTCTCCTTCGCAGCAGGCGCTCAGCACCGTGCGCGAGAACCCTTCAATCTTGGCCATAGCATCGCGCAGGTATACAGCGCAGATGTCGAGGGCGCTCCCGCTTTTGCCAGAGGATGTCAGTTTCTGGCTGCGGAGCAGGCCGGATTCCATGGCAAACACCTCCATAGCGATGTCAGAGAGGTTCATGATGACTTCCTGCTGCTTCTCAAGCTGAGCGCCGAATTTTTCGTGAGCGACTGCAAGCGTCAGCAGGGCGATTGTTTTCGCGTTGCGAACGAGGCGGTCTTCTTTAGTTTTGGTTCCTGTTTCTGTTTCGGTAACGCCTTGCTTCTCGTTCGAGAGGCTGGGTTTCTCGCTCTGATTCAAGACGGCACGCGCCGCTTCGAGGAGAGGCAACTGCCCGCGCGCCGCACGCTTCAAAGGCATGCCCATAATCACCAGCCGGTTGATTTCGCTCGTGCCTTCAAAGAGGCGATTGATGCGCGAATCGCGGTAGGCGCGCTCCACTGCGTAGTCCTGATGATAGCCGTAACCGCCGTGAATCTGAACGCCTTCGTCCACTACGTAGTCGAGCATCTCAGAGGCAAACACTTTTACCATCGAGCACTCTGCCGCGTACTCCTCGAGGGCCAGCATCTCCGCGATGGAACTCTGTCTCCCTTCGGCCGAACCGGCCTGCGTCTGGCTTTCGATGAGTCCGGCGACGCGCCAGGTCATGGACTCGGCTGCAAAAATCCGAATGGCCATTTCGGCAAGTTTGTGTTGAATGGCGCCGAAGTCAGCGATGGCAGAGCCAAAGGCTTTTCTCTGCTTCGCGTACTTGATGCCGATGGCCAGCACGTTCTTGGCGGCGCCGACGGACGCAGGACCGAGCTTCAAACGTCCTATATTAAGCACGTTGAACGCGATGACGTGACCGCGCCCGATTTCTCCAAGAACGTTCTCGACGGGAACAGCTACGTTATCGAGAAAAACCGCCGTGGTCGAGGTGCCGCGAATACCCATCTTATGTTCCTCGGCTCCGCTGCTGACACCGGGAAAGGCTCGCTCCACGAGGAAGGCGGTGAATTTTTCGCCTCCGACTTTGGCGAAGATGGTGAACAGATCAGCTGCGCCACCGTTGGTGATCCACATTTTTTGGCCGTTGAGTATGTAGTGCTTGCCATCGGGAGCCAGGTCAGCGCGAGTTCGCGCGGCAAGAGCGTCAGAGCCAGCCAAGGGCTCAGTGAGGGCATAAGCGGCCAGCAGTTCCAGGCGAGCCAATCGAGGCAGGTATTTTTTCTTCTGTTCAGGAGTGCCGAAGTAAACGATGGGGAGGGTGCCGATGCCCGTGTGCGCGGAGTGCCAGCCCGCATAGGAGGCATCGCGTCCCATGTGTTCGGCGGCGACCATCAAAGACGGCAAGTCCATTTCCATGCCGCCAAATTCTTCTGGGATGGTCATGCCCGTAAGCCCCAGTTCCGCGGACTTCCGCAGTACCGCAAGAGCCAGGCCCGGCTGTTTCTCGCGGATGGCGGGAAGATTGGGCTCGACTTCACTGGCCCAGAACTCGTCGATCATGCGGCCGATCGCAAGATGCTCCTCGGTGAGATCTTCTGGAGTGAACACCTGGGCTGGGAGGACATCTTCAAAGAGAAAAGCCGAGCCTCTTGTCTTGCCGGAAATTTCTGTTAGTGTCGTCATGATTCCGATGCCTCCTTTTGAAATTGACCATCTAAGTTCGTTGAAAGAATTCGAAGGCCGCGAACTGCCCCCGACGGAGTGGCTGGTTCTGACGCAGGACCGCATCCAGAAGTTCGCGGATGCGACCGAAGACCGGCAGTGGATTCACGTCGACCCGGAGCGAGCGGCGCGTGAGTCGCCATACGGTGGCACCATTGCTCACGGCTTCCTCACGCTCTCGCTGGTAAGTTTTTTTTCTGCACAGGCGATTCGGGTCCGGGCCGGAGTCGGGATACGGGTCAACTACGGATTGAATCGTGTGCGCTTTCCATCGGCGGTGCGGGCGGGTTCGGCGATTCGCGCCCGCGTGACTCTGCTTTCGGTGAAGGAATCTGCGGAGTTCGTGGATATCATTTTCTCGGTGACGATCGAGAGTCAAGGCGCCGACAAGCCTTGTTGTGTAGCGGAATGGCTGGTGCGGTATTACCGGGCATGATGGGGCTAGGAATCGGCCCGTGAGGGGCAGATCGGGCGCAACGGGATGGAATTCGATCACAGGGTCCCCCTTTCTGCGCACTGTAGCGAGGCGCGCATCAAGACCGCGATCCGATCGGGCATGCTGGCAAAACGCTCATCGTGCGTGAGTCCGTGGGCGTAACGGTAATAGATTTGCTGAATAATCACCGCGACCTTGAAACGCGCCAAGGTCAAATAGAAGACCATATCGTGGATGCGCCGGCCGGTCGCCGCAGCGTAGCGTTGCGCCAATTCGGCACGCGTCAATGTGCCGGGGATGGTCGTGGGAGCAGAACAGATTTCTTGCATCTCATCTGGGTCACTGGCGTCTGTCCAGTAGGCCAGGGTTGTACCAAGATCGGAGAGCGGGTCACCCAGCGTGCACATTTCCCAATCCAGAACCCCGACTATTTTTGTAATGTCATTCGAGTCGAGCACAACGTTGTCATACTTGTAGTCGTTGTGAATGAGGGTACTGTCGCTCGACGCTGGAACGTGATGCGTGAGCCATGCGGAAATGCGCTCGACTTCAGGCAGTTCGTGAGTTGCTGAATGGTGGTAGCGCTCGATCCATCTCGTCACCTGGCGTTCGAGGTATCCCTCAGGCTTGCCCAAATCGCCAAGACCGATCTGGTCGTAGTCGAGGCTGTGCAGCCGCTGGAGGTTGTCGAGGAAAGCTTCGCTGAGCTGGCGCGCCATGGCGGGTGACAACAGCAAGCCGGGAGGCAGTTCCCGGCGCAGGATGATGCCTCGAATCGGCTCCATAACGTAAAAGGGAGCGTCGAGAACGGAGAGATCGTCGCAATAAAGGATCACCTTGGGCGCGACGCTATAGGTTTCGTGCAACCTGGAGAGCACGCGATATTCGCGGCCCATATCATGCGCTGACTTCACCTGGCTGCCGAACGGCGGCTGGCGCAGCACCAATTCACGTCCACCCCAGGTCAGGCGATAGGTCAGATTCGAATGACCTGAGGGGAACTGCTCGACCGCAACCGGGCCGGAGCCGTCGAAATGCCGACTCAGGTATGCGCTGAGCCGAGCCAGATCAAGTTCTTCCCCGGCTCTGACGGCAACCGCGTTATCACAAGAGGCAACCATGTTTTCGAACTCTTCGTCCTTGTCTTTCCGAAGTTGTGAAACCTCCTACCGGTACGTGAGCAAGGATTCGTCTTCGAGATGAGGGTGCGCATTGAACGTACTGAGCGTGAACCGGTCACCGGAACTTAGAAACTCGGTGAACGAAGCGTTGCGCGACATCCAGGTCAATTGCAAAGTATCCGCATGCGACAAATTCAAGGATCGCCGCATGGCAACACCAATCGGACCTCCAGATGTAACCACGACGGAATCGCCGGATGGCGTGGCGCTGTTTACGATGGTCGTAATGCCCCGATCGACGCGTGCGCAAAAGTCTTCCCAGGATTCCACACCGTCAACCATTAATTCACCGCTCACCCACTTGCCGATGACCGCTTCGAACATTTTTTGGAAGTCTCTCTTTCGTTCGCCAGCGTCCTTGCATTGCTCGAACGCCCGGTGAAGATGGCGGACTTCCTGAGATTTCCCCAGCACCTGTGGCAACCCTAGCTTCAGAACCGCTTGCGCTGGATATTCATCGAACTCGTTCATCACCGCCACTTCAGGAAACTCCCGCCCAAGTTCTCGATAGACTTCCTCGACCATGCGCGCGGTCTGCACGTGCCGGACGCGAGGACCCGACCCGGCGCAGCTGAAGAGCACTCCGCGACGGGCCCAGTACTCTCCCAGCAGACGGGCTTGCACTTCGCCGGTGGCACAGAGTTTGTCATAGATCGGCTCCAGAAAAGACGCCTGCGCGTGTCGCACTAGAATGACGCGGCTCATAATTCCCGGCCTTACACGTTGACGCCCTGCTCCTTGTTGAACTCGGCAAACGTCTGGTTGGCCTCGGCGAAGCGCTTGAGTAAAGGAGCCGGCTCCCAGAGTTCTCCGTGTTGTTGGCGGAGTTCGCACACCCGGTCGTAGACATTTTTCAAGCCGACGGCGTCGGCATACCACATGGGACCACCGCGATAGGCGGGGAATCCATAGCCATTCAGGTAGATGATGTCGATGTCCACAGCGCGCAGGGCGTAACCCTCCTCGAGAATGCGGGCGCCTTCATTCACCAGGGCGTAGAGGCATCGATCGACCATTTCGGAAGTAGAGATCCTGCGTTGTGGAATTCCGGCTTCCGCAGTCCACTTCCGCAGCAAGGCGGTCACCTCCGGGTCTGGTACGGCGCGGCGCTGATCGTCGTAGCGGTACCAGCCGGCGAGAGTCTTCTGGCCGAAGCGACCCATCTCGCAAAGACGATCCTCGGCGACGGGCTGGCGAACGCCGGGTTTCTCCAAGTGGCGATATTCCTTGCGAATCCGCCAGCCAACATCCAGTCCGGCAAGATCGCCCGTTGCGAGTGGACCCATGGCCATGCCGAACTCGACTAGCGCGCTGTCGACTGCCTCTACTTCCGCGCCTTCTTCGACCAGGAATTGCGCTTCCCGGCGATAGGGTCCGAACATACGGTTTCCAACGAAGCCCCGGCAGTTTCCGACCAGCACGCCGATCTTGCCAAGTTTTTTCGAGAGCTGCATGCAGGTCGCGATGACTTCCTTACTCGTCTTTTTTCCGCGCACAATTTCCAGCAAGCGCATGATGTTGGCCGGGCTGAAGAAGTGGGTTCCGACAACGGACTCTGGCCGCGAGGTAACGCTGGCAATGTGGTCGATGCTCAATGTGGACGTGTTGCTCGCCAAAATGGCGCCTGGCTTACAGGCACGATCCAGGTCCTGAAACACCTGTTTCTTGAGCGCCATGCCTTCGAAGACCGCCTCAACCACCATGTCGGCGTTGCCGAAGTTGTCATAGCTGAGACTGGGTGTAATCAGGGCAAGACGCTGGTCGACAAACTCCTGCGTAAAGCGTCCGCGCTGAACCGAGCTGGCATAGTTCTTTCGAATCTTGGCAAGGCCCTGGTCGAGCGCGGGCTGATCGACTTCTTTCAGCAGAACGGGAATACCGGCATTGGCAAAAACCATGGCGATCCCACCGCCCATGGTCCCAGAACCGACGACGGCGATGCTTCGGATTGGGTTGACAGGCGTGTCTTTCGGCACGTCGGGAATCTTTGCCACCTCGCGCTCTCCGAAGAAGACATGGATGAGCGCTTTGGATTGATCGGAGAAGAGACACTCCGTAAAGAGTCTCCGCTCCACCTCGCAACCTTCCTCGAAGGAAAGTTTGGTTGCCGCTTCCACCGCATCAATGGCGGCAAGTGGCGCTTTCAGACCCCGCTGCTTTTTCCGGACACTTTCGCGGGTAGCCGCGATGATTGCCGCATCGTCCTCAGCCGTACCCAGTTTCTCGACGCGCTCGCGGGTTCTTGGTATTGGTTTTCCGGCGATTTCGCAGGCAAAGGCCACGGCACCGGCAAGCAGGTCGCCTTCGATAACGCGGTCGATGATACCGAGCCTGAAGGCTTCTGCCGCGGCAACCGGCTTGCCGTCGGTACACATTGCAAGGGCTTTGGCGACACCGGCAAGCCGAGGAAGGCGTTGCGTTCCCGCCGCACCGGGAATGAGGCCAAGCTTCACTTCGGGCTGGCCGACCTGCGCATCGCTCGAGGCCACGCGATAATGGCCGGCCATTGCCAACTCCAGCCCTCCGCCAAATGCCGCGCCATGAATCGCCATCACTACCGGCTTGCGGCAGTTTTCGATGCCGAGGAGGAGCGGCAGAAGGCTGGCGCCGCGCGATTTGCCAGAGGTCATCTTCCCGAATTCCTTGATGTCAGCTCCGGCGACAAATGTGCGTCCGCCACCGATAAGAACTGCGGCTTTCACGGAGGGATCGCTGTCGATATCTCCGATGGCGTTGGCAATTCCCTCCGGCACGCCGGGACTGAGGGCATTCACCGGCGGGTTGTCGATGGTGATGATCGCAATATCTTTGCCTTTGCTCAGCCGTACGAGATTGCTCATAGTGAACCCCGATCATTGCCGCCGCATGAGGCTGCCTGACACGCCGCCGTATTTCTTCCGCAGTTCTTTCTTCAACACTTTTCCAGTCGCAGTCTTGGTCAAGGTTTCGCAGAATTCGATCGAGCGCGGACATTTGTAGTGCGCCAAATTAGAGCGGCAGAACTCAATGAGTTCCACTTCCGTCGCGGCCCATCCCGGTTTTAGAATCACCACGCCTTTGGGGACTTCCCCCCACTTGTCGTCTCTGACTGCGATCACCGCAGCTTCATACACGGCAGGATGCGCCAACAACGTTCTCTCCACTTCCAGCGACGAGATATTTTCACCGCCGCTCACAATAATGTCCTTCTTGCGAT
Organism: Acidobacteriaceae bacterium; assembly: GCA_003140075.1. Classification (GTDB taxonomy): domain Bacteria; phylum Acidobacteriota; class Terriglobia; order Terriglobales; family Acidobacteriaceae; genus Sulfotelmatobacter. The sequence goes on from PLIO01000087.1 coordinate 18,361, forward strand.
CGACGATCAGGATGTAACCGTTCTCCATGACGACGGCCATGTCACCGGTGTGAAACCAGCCGCCACGCAAGGCTTCCGCAGTGGCCGCGGGATGCTTCCAATAGCCGGCCATCACACTGTCGCTGCGGGCAATGATTTCGCCCATGATCTCGCCATCGTGAGGCACGTCCTGGTCCTCGAAATCCACGACACGCAGTTCAACTCCCGGATAGGCATAGCCAGTCATCGACTGAAGCAGGTAGCGCTCTTCGGGTTCGCACGCGACGTCTGACTTGAGCTCTGCGGTGGCGAGTGAGGGTGAGCACTCGGTCAGGCCGTATCCGGAAAAACACTTGCAGCCGAGCTTTTGCTCGACCTCGCGCATCAGCGAAGGGAAAGATGCTGCGCCCCCGATAGTGATCCACTGCAGCGTGCTCAAGTCATACTTGGAACGATCGGGGCAATTCACTAATGCGGACGCCATGATGGGCACCAGGCTAAGGGAACCGACTTGCTCGCGCTCCACCAGGCGAAAAACCTCTTGCGGAATAAATCGCGGACTCATGACATGCGTTGCGCCCATCAAAGTGATGGTGTGCGCCGCTCCCCATCCGTTGGCGTGAAACAAGGGAATCGTATGCAGGAAGACGTCTTCAAACTTGGTGTGGTGGAACAGAGCTATATGGAGTGCATGGAGATAGATGTTTCTGTGGGTGAGCATAACGCCTTTGGGGTCGGCGCTTGTCCCGCTCGTATAGAAAAGTTCACAGAGAGAATCCTCGTCAAAAGAGGTAATCTCCGCGCGGTGCGGCGTTGCGGCGGCCAGAAGCTGTTCGTAGTTCTGGGGAGCCAGCCAGTCCGCCTGAGGAGTTGCATCGAGCAGGTGGTGGGAGTGGACGCTGGTCAGTTTCGTACGAAAAGAATCGACCAGACCAAGGAAGTCCTGTCCCAGAAACAGCCTGGTCGCGGCAGAATCGTTCAGGATGTAAGAAAGTTCATGCGAAGCGAGACGGTAATTGAGTGGCAACAGAACTGCGCCCGCATCGAGGACTCCAAAGTACGCCTCCAGCAGCCGGTGGCAATTCATGCTGAGAAAGGCAACTCGGTCCCCCGCCTTCACTCCGGCTGCGCGCAACGCGCCAGCCAGTCGGGCCGCGCGATCTGCGAACTGCGCGTAAGTAAATCTCTGGTCCTGGCAAACCACTGCCGTCTTGTTCGGAAATTGCTTCTCCGCATAGCGGAGAAAGCGGACGGGCGTGAGCGGGATATTCATGCGCGGTGACTACCAGGCAGTCTGGCCTCCGTCCACCACAAGAACATGGCCTGTGACGTAGGCTGAGGCATCGGAAGCCAGAAAAATGGCAGCGCCTTTCAGGTCATGGTCGCCGCCAAAACGGTGAAGCGGAATCTTGGCCAGGAGGGACTCCTTGCGGTGCTCGAGAATCCAGCTCGACATGTGCGTGGGAAACCAGCCCGGAGCGATGGCGTTGACCTGGATATTGTGTGCCGCCCATTTGCAGGCCAGATCTTTGGTGAAGGCGATGACCCCGCCTTTGCTGGCGTGGTAGCCAATGGCTTGCAGATCCGAAGAAGCTCCGCCCAGGCCCGCTACCGAGGACATGTTGATGATCTTGCCGTGCTCTTGCCGGATCATGGCTTTGCCCACGGCTTGCGAGAACAGGAAAGTTCCAGTGAGGTTCGTGTCCATGACCTTGTTCCATTGAATCCGGATTTCGCCCGCCGCCATCAGGATGGGCGGAAAACAAATGTCCTGAGCGGGCAAGCCGACGGCAAGTAGAACTCCCGTGGGACGCACGCAATAAAACGCCATGTCGTAGGCGGCTTTTGCCGCGGACGTCACCAATGCGACGTGAACTCCGCCTTGTGACCGCAATTGCTGCACCACTTTGTCAGATGCGGCATTCAGTGTCCTGGAAGCTCCGAGAGACTTGGCCAGAGCGAGCTTTTCTTCGCTGATGTCAATTGCGGTGACGTCCGCTCCGAGTTCGCAGCCGATCTGCACAGCGAGGTGCCCCAGACCACCGACTCCAAACACCGCTAAGCGTTGCCCCGTCGTGATGCGTGACTGCTTAAGGGCGCGATGGACGGTAACCCCAGCGCATAGCAGGGGAGCGGCCTGCTCCGAGGCAAGATTATCCGGAATGCTGGCGACGTGGGTGGCAGGTGCTTTGACAAATTCAGCATATCCACCGTCTACGGTGACACCGGTAATTTGCTGCCGAATGCAAAGATTTTCGTTGCCTTCCCGGCAAAACTCACATTTCCCGCAGGTCCAATGGATCCACGGTACGCCGACGCGGTCTCCGATCTTCACACCCTGCACCGCCGAGCCGACCTCGACAATGGTACCGACTACTTCGTGCCCGAGGATAAGCGGCTTTTTGACGATCCCGGCCAGCTGAGACCAATCGCCATCTGCGACGTGCAAGTCGGAGTGGCACACGCCGCAAACTTCAACCTTGATCAGAACTTCGCTTTCCGTGGGTTTGGGAATAGAAACATCTTGAACCGCAAGCGGCGTCATGAAATCGCGAAGTACGGCAGCTTTCATCTGCTCCTCTCTGGGAACCACGATTAGTCCTCGAACAAAGAACTGGCGGGACCGTTCGAAGAATTCAGGGCTGGAGCCCTCGAAGGAAAAACTCCACCGCGCTGCGTACTCGATCTGTGAGCTTGTGCGGCCCGGTCAAATCAACTGCCCACTGCCGCACGACCGTGTTGTAGAGGGCTTCCATAAATTCCGCCAAATGGACAACGGGAAAATCGTGTGTAACTTCGCCCCTCTTTTGTCCCTCCGCCAGAATCTCTCGCAGTAAGCCAACCGTGGCCTCCTCGTGTCCGCGCATATTCGCGCAACGCACTGGGTCCATGGCGCCCGAAAGGACAACGGCCTGCCACAGGCTGCGGTCCGCCTCTACCTCCTTTGCCATGCTCACATACAGCCGGCGCAAGCGCTCGGCGGTGCTCGCATCGGTAGATAACTCCGAGAGCAGCCGGCCCCTGATGCAGGCAAATCCGCGTTCCCCGACCTCGCGCAGAACCGCGTCCTTGCTGGAAAAATACCGGAAGAAGGTTGGCTGGCTAATCTCGAGAATTTGTACGATGTCGTCGATCCGCGTGTTCTCGAAGCCGCGCTTGCGAAACAGTTTGATCGAGGTATCGATGATCTGCTGACGCAGTCGGGCTTTCTTGCGCTCACGAAGTCCCACTGCCATGTCGTTTTCAGATCGTTCGGCAACAACTCTCCGCGCCGCCCTCACTCGAGGCATCGGTTCTCCCATGGTTGCTCGAAGTTGCGATCGCCACCTTACCAGGCAATGTGATAGGCACTATAGCAAAAGAGTGACTAACGCATGAAGATTCTTTCGGCGTGTGAAGGCTCCCGCCAACTATTGCTTGGGGTTTGCCGAGTTTCCGAGTGATGCGCCGAAAGAACTCGTCGGTTTGGGAGAAGCTTGCGGCGACCGATAGAGGAGCTTCGGGAGATTTGCCAGATTTACAGCTCATCGGAGCTGTCCAAAATCCTCTTCGGCTGACAGTTGCACGAGTGCTTGAACCCACGCCGTCGCAGTGCCAGCGTTTCGGCTGCCGGTAGTGGTGCAGTAACACGAGAGCTCAAATCGAGTCCAACTGCAAGACAGGCAAGCAACTACAAGGGGCCAGCGCCGGAAGAGCGACACTCGTATCGGCCGACGCCGCCACTGTGATCTCTTGTGCTGTACGGACGGCCACCCAGACTCGATAAATTTATTTCCACCCCCGTGGGAAACGGGCCCCTCGAATCGTCTTAATAATGCAAGTATTGTGATTAGTTCTATCGAGATTCTGGGGGTCGTACCAGTCGCAAGGAGCGGCAACAGTGCGTTTTTTGTTGGCGACACATTTCCTGAGCGCAGCGGGTCAACCCAACAATTCAAAAAAAAAGGGGAAGGTCATATGAAACTAGCGAAGTATCTATTTTTGGTGGCACTGCTCACTGTGTCATTCGCATCGCAACCGCAACTCCATGCGCAAACGCTTTCAGCCGCCGTAGCTGGCGCTTCCGCCCTCTGGCTCGAAGCCGGACAGGGCACTTATGCGGCCCTCGGCTGCAGTTGGACCGACTCAAACTCCACAAGCCACACTTACGTCACGGATGTCCGTTCCGGGGCGGGCAGCGCCGTAGACTACGGTAAGATTTGGGTGGTATGGACGAATACCGGCTCTTGCGCGTCTCCGACCCCCGCCGCTCTGGTCTTTGCCTACATCAGCTTGGACGCGGGAATCGGCGACCGCTGCCTCTTTTCCCAGCCTTCGTGTGTGCTGACCGAGAATGATGCGGCCGGCACTGCTGGCTCAAATGCACTAGGAAACACAGACACACCGCTGCCCGCGGGCATTCGCAGCGCGATCGAGAGCGCGTCGATCAGTGTCTCCGCGACCGATGGTATGCCACTGGATTCCGCGTTTTCCGCTTACCAGGCTCTGGGTGGCCCCTCGAATTTGTGCGGCTACCTGTCGTCTGGCACGCAGTATCAAGGCTACGGCAGAGGCGGTTGGCCCGGTCCGGGGATACAAGTTAAAGCTCAGGATGGCTCGGCGGTATTCAACGTTCTCGGCTTCAACGTCACTGGCACCGATCCATTCACTGGCAACCCCGTCCCCGCTTACACGGTCACGCCTGTAGGCGCTACTCCGGTGCTGATTATTGTGAATACCGGGAACGCGAGTGGCTTTGGCACCGCCGGCGTTTCCAACGTCAGCCGCTCCGCTCTGGGGTTGGTGTTCAGCAACATTCTGGCACGGACTGCAGATCTAGTACCCCAGCAGTTCGCCGGCTTAAGCGCAACTTACTACGGAATCACCGCATGGCATCGCGAGTCGCTCGCCGGTGCCTACCTTGTGTTTGACCGAGCAATTCCAGAGAACAAGGAACTCTATCGTACGCAGGAGTTTGTCTGCCCACCCGTTGAGCCGTTGAACTATGGCAGGACGATTGCCGACGGCGGAACCTCCACTACCAGCAACAATTACCGCGCGCTCAGCAACAGCGACGAGATTACCCAAGTCGAATCTACCAATGACTCCATCGGTTACGCTTACTGGGGCGCTGCAAACTTCAAGGCCGCGACCTATGGCGCCGGAACGGCGGGCACCCTGAAGTACCTGACGGTCGACGGAGTGGATCCGCTCTGCTCCACCTACGGGTGCGGCGGCAGTGCCGGCGAAATTCCGACCGCCACCAACACTTTCCTGTCCAACGTCAACCTGAATAACGTGGCCAACGGTTCCTACCCGATCTGGTCGGAACTGCGCTTCGTCTCGACCAGTTCGGCAGGTCTGACCGCCGCCCAGACGTTGGCGGGTTATGCACAGGCTGAGTCCACCACGCCCGGCGGTGCACAGCCTGACTTTATCACCGCTCCGAACCTCAACGTCATCCACGCGCACTTCGCGCTGCCATTCGTTTCGGATGCCTATCCGGCATCTGAAGGACCGCGGGTTTGCGGCGCCAGCAGCGGCTCCATCGAGGGTGGTGGCGATGCGGGCGGCATTGTGACGACTCTGCAGGCCGGATCGGACTACGCCGTATTGAAGAACAACTACGGCACCTCGTCCTGCGTTGGCATCACCGACGCGGCTTCGTTCGGTGTTCACCAGTAACCACGGCTAACCGTTTCGACGAAGCGAAAAGCGATGTCCCCCGTGGGGTAGACGGTAAACCAGCCGTCTACCCTTCTCGCATAACTGACACGCCAAATTTTTTCGCCTAATTTCCTCTAAATTTTATGAGTTTCAGAACCGTAAGCCGTGTTGTCGGTCGGTGCGCCCGTGTTCGTCAACTTCAACGCGACAGACACAGCAGCGGAAGGAACGAGGGTTTGTGCAGCGGGCAGCAATCCTGAAGACGGTTCTGACTCGCGGCAGTTCGGAGGCTGGGTGGGTTTTTGCGTGGAGAAAGGGAATTACGGTGCAAGTGGGGAGTCGGGCCGACCAATACGGCCTCGATAGGGCACGAGAGTAATGTGCAGTCAACTGCACCACTACCGAATCAGGCAGCACCTCTCTTGCCCGCTGAACAAGCCAGCTATTCAATCTTCAGGAATTTCAGGCACACCGGCGAGGCCTGGTCGAACACCTGACCGGTCGGAGTCAGACTTCCTGTTTTTTGGTCAATGCGAAAGACCACAATATTGTTTGAACCCTGGTTTCCTACGAACAAGCGTGTGCCGGTGGGGTCGATCTCAAAGCTGCGCGGGGTCTTGCCTTGCGTGGGGATGTACTCAACGGGACTCAGAGTCCCATTGTCGGCATCAATGGAAAAAACGGCGATGCTGTTGCCGTCACCGCGGTTCGAGGCGTAGAGGAACTTGCCGGAGGGATGGATTTTAAGCTCCGCGCCTTCGATTTCTCCCTTGAAGTCCTTGGGGAGGATTGAGACAGTTTGCAGGCGTTGTAGCGTCGCGGTGGCGGGATCGTTCGAAAATGCGGTCACCGTTCCCTGCATTTCGCTGACGACGTAGGCGAATTTGCCCGAAGGGTGCAGGGCAAAATGACGCGGGCCTGCGCCGGGATCGAATGTGGCGTACTTGGAACTGTTGGACACTAGCGTTCCTTTGCTGTCATCGAACTTGTAAACCAGCAGGCCGTCGATGCCGAGATCGTCCACATAGGCAAAACGATTGTCGGGCGAGAGATCGACCGAATGGACATGCGCCGATCTCTGACGCTGCGGATTTGCGCTGTGGCCGGTATGGAACATCACGCTCGATCCGATACCCAGGCTCCCATCCTCGGCGATTCGGATGACGGCGATGCTAGCTCCAGTGTAGTTCGCCACCAGCGCGTATTTTCCGGTTTTGTCGACGGTAACGTAGCACGGATCGGCGCCGTGCGTGGGCACCTCGTTCAGTAAGGTGAGTTTGCCCGTGGGGTGGCCGTCTTTATCGCGATCGATCGAGAACGCACTGAGACCTCCATCGTTTGAGCCTTTGTAGTTGCCGACCTCATTTACCGCGTAGAGGAAGCGGCCGTTCGGATGAATCGTAACCCACGAAGGGTTTGTCGTCTCCGCCGCCAACCCGAGCGGCGTGACCTTTCCGGTCTGGGCGTCGTATTGGTAGCTATAAATCCCCTTGCTCTTGCTTCCCTCCTCCGTGTAGGTGCCCACGAACAAAATGTACTCGCCTTTTTGGGCGGCACCGGCGGCGGCGAAAACCGCCAAGGACGAGAGCACAGGGAGCAGCGTGAGAATGCGGATAAGATTTTGACGTATTTTCATGATCTCTATGAAAACCCAGAATGGGGTGTCAGCGCAAGCGGCCGGGCGACTGCTCGCATCTGCTGGTGCGCGAGAAGTGGGGAGGTTCGAGTAGACCTCCGTCACCGTTGCGCTGAACTTTCATCTCTTTGTGGCCGGACAATCCGCCACGAACATTCTTATGTAAGGTGCGAGTCCTTAAGCGATTCGGGTCTCGGGCAGGGAGCCAGAGACTTGGGCACACGAGAATGACCGCTCGCCAGCGGCCGATACGAGGCGCACAATCGCCGCGGCAGTCGGCGCATAACTTGCATCCAGCTCACGGTGGGTGCACGGCAGGGGTCCCAAAGGCTTTGGCTCTCTTACGCTCTTTTCAACAGTCTATATTCCTGGGAAAACATTAAACACGGGTACAGCCGGTCCTAGACCGGCTGTACCCTCTTCCTGTTGCTCTTAAGTTATTGGCGGACGCCGAACGGGGCTATGTCGGTGGGGCCCGTACCGTTGGGAGCCCCGTAGTTATCTTGTAGGACGCAGAAGTCTGCACCAGCTTGCAGACCTAGTACCAATCCCCCCACATCGCCGCCATCCTCCGGAGCGGAACCCGCGCCGCAAACTTTGGGTCCATCGGACGCCGTGTTGGTGGCGTTGAAAGTGACTCCGAATGGAGCGAAGTGCATGTGGAATACGTTGAGTTGTGAGTCCGGAATGAAATCAGGCCGCGTAGCGCCAGCACCGAACGATAGTTGCGCCTGCGTGTAGGCCGCGAAGGTTGCGGCCACGCCCGCATTCGACGGAGAGCTGATGAGACGCTCTTCATTCCAGATGGGATACGATCCGTCGGCCACGTGGGACAAAGTTACATTCGGCAGAAGGCCGTTGCCGGATTGCGGTATCGTCCCGTTGCTATAGGTGTTAAAGAGCGGGTCGATGCCGTCCACACTGACGTACTTGAGGTTGGAAGTGCCGGCGAAGTTCTCGGCGCTCCACAGCTCAAAGCCGATGGAATCCTGCGTCGATTGCAGTTCGCTCAGCATTTGGTTGGTTCCGATGACGCGGTAGCGATAGGCGGTATTGCTGCCGATATTTCTCGTTGAGGTCAGCGGATTGGCTATTACTACGAAGTCGGGGGCGCAATTGTTGAGGTCCAGCGAACGGTAGAGCTCTTTGCTGTTCGTGATCGAGTGTTCGAAAATATTGTACGAACCCGAAAGCGGCGATGGAATCAGGGCCGAGACTCCGGAGTAGGTTGCGCCCGTGCCGGCAAACGGCTGCACAATCGCATCCGCAGTCCGGAGGAAGAGGTTGGTGAAAAGCAAGCCAAGATCTGCGCGGTTTAGATTCGCAATCTGGGCCGATCCAAATCCGTTAGAGTTCGAGGTGTTCACGGTAACGATGACCGGAATGGCTCCGACCGGAGTAATGGAATAAGCAGGGATCGGATTCCCGGTCGCGGGGTCGGTGCCATAAACGTTGAAGTCATTGACGTTCGTGGGATACCCGCTGAAGTAGCTATAGAAGTAGCTATCGATTGGGTTGGGGGCAAACGGTCCGGGTCCGTAGCCCAGGCCGTTGAATTGTGTGCCGCTTCCGAGACTTCCGCAGGGCGATAGAATCGAGTAGCTCGCGAACCTGGCATCAGCGGGCAGGATATCTGTAGCAGCCATGCTGATTGTCTGACCGTTAAATGTAGCCAAAACACTCGCCGGTAGGGGTGTATCAGTAATGCCCGGAAGCGCGTTGGCGCCTGGCGTGCCGGGAGACAACGGAGTTATTACACCTTGATTGATAGTACCCACATTCAGGGTGCACTGCGGCTGGGCAAAGAAGCAACGATTTCCAACCACGGAGTCGAGGCCAATATAAGCCCACACCTGTGAGGTATTGTCCGGGGCGGCGCAGGTTCCACCGGCTGTTCCGGGCGTCCAGGTGACCCATAGAGCGCCGTGATCGATGCTAGACGGAACGTAGCCTGGGTTACCCGGCACGCGCTGGTCGATCACAAAACTGTAACCGTCGACTGCAGGAGAGGAGGTCCAGGCGCAAGTAGTAGTCGTTCCCCCCAAGGTGTAGGCGGCCTCTCCCGCTTCGAGCCAGAAAGCTGTGGAACCGGCGATGTTGGCTTGTAAGGTGACAGGGGGAGGTAGGTTGACGATTTGAATCAACACATTTGAAGTACTGGGCGCAAAGGTCGCGTCCCCGGAGTAGACGGCGGTAAGGGAATTGGCTCCGAGTGGCATGCTCCCAAACACGAATGTCCCCTGCCCGCCTCCTAGGATCGTTCCCGAAGCTATCCCTGTTCCATTGTCGTAGATAAAGTAGCTCCCGGTCGGCGTGCCCCCGCTTTGTCCGGTAGTTGTTACATTCAAAGTGATTGGCTGATCGAAGATCGTTGGGTTCACCAAAGAGGTCAAAACCGTCGTGGTGGGGACCAAAACGTCTAGAGCTCCGCTGGTGCTGCTGGCTCCGAAGTTAGCATCTCCGCTATACGTCGCGGTAATGACATCGGTCCCAGCCGGCAGAGCCGAGTAAACACAATCCGCCTGTTGATTCGGCCCATTTGCACCATACCCTTGAATCACTGGCACCGCGTTGCACATCGTTGTGCTGCCATAGGTGAAGGTAACCGTCCCGGTCGCGGTCGGCGGCAGAAAAGCCGTTACGGTAACTGGCTGTCCCTGTATCGCCGGGTTCGGCGAGAAGTAGAGGTCGAGAAGGATCCCCGCTGGGAAGCTGAAGATGGTGCCGTAGTTGTTCGCCCCGCCTTGGGCGGTTGTCCCGTAGAGGTTCCCGTTGGCAGCCTGGATCAGGCTCGTGGGGTCGTTGCCGTCAGCACAATTACCGCCGGTGGATATGCTGCAAAAGTTGTGGAGCGTCGTAAACCCGCTTTCCGGGCTTTCTTGGAAGAGTGTGCCACAGTAAACGCAATTCCCCGCAGGTTCCCCGTTTTCGATATCTATCCCGTACAGCTGCCCATTGGTAGCTGCCACCAAACCCACTGGGCCTTCCGAAGGGTCAATACAGCCGGCGTATTGGGGGCAAAAGGTATAGATCCCGTATAGCGCGCCGGCCGGGGTGATTTCGAAGATCATGCCGACGCCGTTCCCCCCGCCTGCGTTGGTTGCCCCGTAGAGGTTCTCGCCTGTCCCGTAGAAGTCCTGGCTGCCGATCACCAAACCCGTCTGGGGGTTCGCGCCGTAGGTACAGTTTGGGACGCAACCGCTGAAGAGCGTTGTCAACTGGCCCGCTGGGGTGATTTCGAAGATCGTCCCGGCGTTGCCCATACCGGCTGTGTAAGTTGTCCCGTAAAAGTTGCCGTTGCTGAATTGCACAAGAGCCCCCATTGGGTCCGCGCCGTCACCACAGCCGGATTGGGAGCAAAAGCTGTAGAGCGTGGTGAATACGCCGGCCGGGGTGATTTGGAAGATCGTGCCACAGCCATAGCCACTACATTGCGTCGCGTTGACTCCTCCCTGCTGTGTCGTCCCGTAAAAGTTCCCGTTGCTGGCTTGCACCAGGGCCGCCCAGGGGAGCCTGCCGTCACTACAACCGGTTTGGGAGCAAAAGCTATAGAGAGTGGCCAACACACCGGCTGGGGTGATTTGGAAGACNNTGCCGCCCCCGTTCGCCCCGCCTGCAGCGGTTGTCCCGTAGAAGTTCCCATCAGAGGCTTGCATCAGACTCTCGGGGGTCTCGCCGTCAGTACAGCCCGATTGGACACAAAAGCTATATAGCGTCGTCAACACGCCGGCTGGGGTGATTTGGAAGACGGTGCCGCCCCCGTTCGCCCCGCCTTGGGCGGTTGTCCCGTAGAAGTTCCCGTCAGAGCCTTGAACGAGCGAAGAGGGGCTCGCGCCATTGCTGTTGTTAAAACTCGCCAGCGTGGTGAACTGCGCTGACATCGAAAGAGCCAGCGACAAGAATCCGGCGAACACGCAACCAATGCGAAGAATTAGGAGAAGGCAGACGAATCTCGCACGTTTCATGACAGCACTTCCTTCCAGTGTTGGGACTGCTAGGGCGCTGAGAATTCCGGGCCTCATTTTTGCTTCCAGTGTGCGCTGGCCGGTCATAGGAGACCTCCTTCGTGCGGCAATCGTACGGTACAGCCCTCATAGACCGGTGGTACCCTCGCCGTGTTGCGGTTAAGTTATAGGCGTGGGCCGAACGACGCCGTGTTAGTGGGGCCCGTACCGTTGGCAGCCCCGTAATTACCCAATAGGACGCAGAAGTCTGCACCAGCCTGCACACCTAGTACCAATCCCCCCACATCGCCGCCATCTTCCGGAGCCGAACCAGGGCCGCATACTTTAGGCCCGTCCGCTGCCATGTTGGTGGCGTTGAAATTGACGCCCGATGGGGCGAAGTGCATGTGGAAGACGTTGAGTTGCGAATCCGGAATGAAGTCAGGGCGCGTGGCGCCTGCTCCGAACGACAATTGCGCCCGAGTGTAGGACGCGAAGGTTGCGGCCACGCCCGCGCTCGCCGGAGAACTGATGAGACGCTCTTCATTCCAGATCGGATACGTTCCGTCGGCCACATGCGACAGCGTTACGTTGGGCAAAAGGCCGTTTCCGGATTGCGGTATCGTCCCGTCGCTATAGGTGTTAAAGAGCGGGTCGACACCATCCACGCTGAGGTACTTGATGTTGGACGTATCGGCGAAGTTCTCGGCGCTCCAGAGCTCAAAGCCGATCGAGTCTTGCGTCGATTGCAGTTCGCTCAG
>PLIO01000215.1 GCA_003140075.1 Acidobacteriaceae bacterium
GTTTCGATTTCGTTCGGCATCATAACAAAACCGTCATTGCGCGGCGTACCCCAATACTTGACGTTCGTAAGCACGACTGGCTCGTCAGTCATTCCCTGAAATCGCGCCAACTTAATCTCTGCCGTCTTGCCGCCGTTTAGTGTGGCGTGCGCGTGGTCTTTGTCGAACGTCCAGGTATCGATATTGCCTTCGGCGATCTGCAGTGATTTCCACTTCACCGGAAACACATGCCCGATGATTTCCCCGAGCGCCTGGCGTTGTTCGGCGGTTGCCCCTTTATCGAACGTCACCTGCGCCCAATCCATCTGTCCCNNTAGTGTCCCTGGTTCACTTTGTAAGCATTGTTGAACTTGCAGAAGTGTTCCGTCTTTCCGTTTTCGTGATGAGCCGCTGGATGCGAGTTGAAATAGCACATGCAGAAGTGAGGACAGCTGCAGGCCTCGATTGCGGTTGCATTGATCGCCCAATCCGCCGCCGACTCGCCGGAGTGACCGGCGCTGACGGTGAGTAGGGCAAGGACGAGTGTTAAAGCTATTCTGTGCATAGAGCACCCCCAAAATGAGTAAGAGAAAGCCGTTATCTAAATAAAACTAACGAGCATCGTCAGGCCCAGCGCCAAGCCCTTCAGGCTGTCCCAGAGCGTGTCAGGTGCTTCTATTTGTCGCTTGCAGAGCGCCCGACGGTCAATGCTCCGACACTTCTCCTTCGATACCCTCGCGATCCCCTGATAAGTCGTCTGTTTGCAATGCAATGTGGGGTATCGCATTGTGTTCGGTTGCGTGCTAGACTTCTCGAAAATGTGAAGTACGCGGATGCCGTCCACTCTCCCATCATTGGTGCGTTTCGCAAATTTCGAAGTCGATCTGCGGGCTGGCGAGTTGCGAAGAGAAGGCAGCAAAGTCCGGCTGCAGGAACAGCCCTTCCTACTTCTGGCAGTGCTCTTGGAATACGCGGGGGAAGTCGTCACCCGTGAAGAACTTCGCAAGCGCCTTTGGTCGGCCGATACCTTCGTCGATTTTGACCATCGTCTCGCGGTGGCTGTAAGCAAGCTCAGGGACGCGCTGCGGGACTCCGCCGAGAACCCAAAATTCGTTGAGACCGTTGGCCGACGCGGCTACCGGTTCTTGGGGCAACTGGAATTTACCGATTCATTATCTGCGGATTCCGGCGCGAGAATGTCTGACACTCCTTTGTCTTCTTATCAACCAACCGAGCAAGCGGAGCTTCCAAAGCTGGCGCATCCGCAGCCGAGGCGATCTCGAGTCAACAGACTGATCTTTCTCTCCACGGTCGGATTTGCGATTCTCCTCGCAGTGATCGTCGTGACGAAGCTTGTCCACATTAGGTCTGGGAAAGAAGAGTCGTTGACTCCCCGGAGCCTGGCGATCCTTCCGCTGCAAAATCGTGGCGAGGATTCAACGAGCGACTTTCTTGGATTATCACTTGCGGATGTGCTCATCACGAAATTGGCTTATGTGAGTTCACTCAATGTCCGCCCTTCCGCGGCAATTGAAAAATATAGAGGAACGGCGATTGATCTTCAGAAAGTTGCCGCAGATCTCAAAGTCGATACGCTGCTCACGGGAAGCTTCATACGCGATGGCAACAATTTGCGCATTACCTACCAGTTGGTCGATGCCAAAACCGAGAAAATTCTAGGCCAAGGAGTGATCGACCTTAAGTACGACAATCTTCTTGCTGTTCAGGATAAAGTTACCGGCCAACTGATTTCAGAACTGCAACTGAACTTGCCTCCAGGTGAGGCGGAGCATCTAAAACCGGAAGCGTCGGTTAGTCCACTCGCCTACGAATATTTTCTACAGGGGCTTGATCTTTACGGACAGCACAAGTTTCCCCTGGCGATCAACATGTTCGAAAAAACCACGGAGATCGATCCCAATTATGCTCCAGGGTGGGCGTATTTGGGAGCTTCCTATAATTCGGACGCGGCGTTCGAGCTTGGCGGGCGGGAGCAATATCGCCGTGCCCAAGCCGCCTACGAGAGAGCGTTGGCGATACGACCAAACTTGCTTGACGCCCAAATTTTCCTTGCGAATCTGCTGATTGACACGGGGAAAGTTGAGCAGGCTGTGCCCTTGTTGCGAGACGCCTTAAAGACGAACGGCAATTACGCCGCCGCTCACTGGGAACTGGGATATGCATACCGATTTGCTGGAATGTTGGACGAATCAGTGGCGGAATGCGAACGGGCGCGTCAACTGGCTCCCTTCGTGAAGGGCAACGGGGCAGTATTAAACAGCTACCTCTATCTGGGGGAGTACCAGAAGTTTCTTGAGAGCCTGCCGGCCGACGATTCCTCGTTCTCCCTGTTTTACCGTGGCTTCGGAGAATTTCACGAAACGCAGTTCGACCAGGCGGCAAGTGATTTCGATCGCGCGTACCAACTCGATCCAAATTTGTATACGGGAATTGGAAAGGCTTTGAGTGACGCGATTCATCAGCACGCAAAAGAAGGCTTGCAGCTCTTGAGTGGACTGGAGAGAACAGTAAAACAGCGAGGAGTCGGGGATCCGGAAGCCACGTACAAGATTGCGCAGGCGTACGCCGTCTTGGCAGACAAGAGTTCCGCATTACGTGCGCTTCGGATGAGCGTTGAAGGCGGTTTCTTCAGCTATCCCTACATTGACAAAGACCCATTGCTGAATGATCTACACGGCGAATCCGAGTTCGCTCAGATTTTGGACATAGCACATCAGCGAAACGCGGCATTCAAGAATTCTTTCTTTCGCTGAAACGAGTCTTGCCCGATCGTTTTCTCGAATCTGATGTGGCTCGTATGTGACATCGTGCGCTTGGTCGCCATCCTTACTGAATGACGGGCAATCCGGAAGTTGAGGGGACACAAAGACAAGCAGGACAGAATTCGGCTTCTGGGAAGTAGTGATGCACAGGAGATAGTCGCCATTTCGGGCAAACCTTACCAATACCTCTCACCGCTTGCCGGCTCAACTAGTGAATGATAAAGGACGTTATCGCCAAGATCACGCAATCGCGAATTCCCCGAGTTCCTGACTTCTAAGCCACATCGTCTGCGACTGAGACACTGAGACTAGCTAGGGAGTGACGCTATAGCTTTTTTCCGCGCGGCATCGGGTGGAACGAGGTTCGTGACTTCCCAGATGCCCGTTTCTGGCCCGCCAGTAAGCGCTGAAGGGCTCATGGATGACTTCCGGTTAGTCGACCAACCGCCCAGAAAGTCTGCTTGGTATCCCGTGTTCGTCACACGCAGGCACCAACGCGAACGCGGTTTGGCACATGGCCGAAGCCTACACACTGCGTTCTATAGGAGATCAATGCGTACACAACACCCGGGGAAACGTAAGAACCCGACTTTAATATTTTTCTCGCAGCTACCGTAAGTCAGAAAAACAGGTGTTCAATCGCAAGCTGCCGATTTTTTCCCAACCAACGGAAATATTCCCGACGAGAACAGCCCGGCTTCGGTTCAGCCGGTCAGTACAAACTCGACATCGGCTCCAGCAAAGGGACGCAGTTTCCCCGAAGGCAACCCGCAATCAAGAACGCAAAGCGCTGCTTCGGCCGCGGCGGAGGGAAACCAACACAGCAAGAGGCTGACCAAGCCTCTACTTCTGAAGTACCGCTCCGGAATAAAATCGGCAATTCTTTTGGTATTAACGAAGAATCCGAGAGCGACTGATGCTGAAGTTTGCCGCCTTCTTGACGCCGACGGCGGTGAAAAATTGCCCATTGGCTGGAGGAAGCGAAGGGAAGATCGCTCATTCTTCGATGCCTACACGGAGCCGACGACGAAGAGAAAGATCGAAATTGCGATTAGTAAGATACGTCGTGACCTACGGGATAGGGGTCTTTTGAATTAGCGCCGATTAAGCAAGAACTCGTTGGAACTCTCCACTCTCCACTCACTCTCCACAATCGAATAGCTGGCATTGCGTGACCGCCGCCTCTCTGCGGTTCCTGCACATTATCAACCCAAGACGCTTGCCGCTTTGCCACTGGAAGGCTGTGCAAAAGTCCAATTGAGGCTAGAACAAGAACTCTAATGGACCGACCGACATTCGAAAGGAGAGGTGAGCAACATGGCGGCCTCTAGCCAAAAGGTTCCGGCGATCCCTCACTCGGATCGTGGTATCTTGTTGGCCGAGGCAAACACCGGNNGAAGTTCGGAAAGTTGCTGCCGAGTACTTGAGACCGCTGAACCAAGAGTTGCAGAGCGTCGGATCGGCGACCAATTTCGCTCACTATGTTGAACACACATATCTGACGGTGGTTATGCCGCTCTTTGCAAAGAGCACGCGCGATCGTTCCGAAGGAATTCTTGCGAATTACCTTCTTCCCACGTTCGGCGGACTTGCGCTGCGTGACCTTAGCCCCCTATCGATCCAAAGATACTTTTCCAATATGGCGACGTCCGCCTTAGCCCACGAATCGCGGGACAAGATACGTGACGTGCTAGTGTGCTACGCTCCGCCGTCGAGTACGGGTTTCTGGTGAGAAACCCGGTCGAAAACGTGCGGATGCGAGCGGAAAGACGAGGTAAGAAACGAAACAAGCCCTATCTTGCCCCAGCTCAATTCAATCAGTTGTTGGAACTGATCGCCGAGCCGTATTCCACGATGGTTTACGTGGGGATTTACACGGGTCTTCGGGTGAGCGAATTGGCGGAGCTCAGGTGGGATGACATACATGAGGAGTCGATCACAATTGATGAGCGCTATTGCCGTGGNNGTATTTCAATCGGTTAAAGATGGCAAGCCAATCCGTGACAACAACATCCTGACTCGCTTCATCAAACCGGCGGCGCGGAAACTGGGCTTGCACTGGGTAAACTGGCGAAGTCTCAGAACCTCGCACGCAGTTTGGTTAAAGATGGCAGGTGCAGACGTGAAGGATGCGCAAGGCCAGATGAGACATTCTCGAGCGACGACAACGCTTGACATCTATCAACAGTTCGTCCCGGAGAGTCAGCAGCGCGTGGTCAATAGGCTGAGTGCTCTAGGTACGAGCATCAACTGAAACACGAATTGCAGCCAATTGCAGCCAAAGAGCGAAATGCGAGACGTGCAAGTGATTGAAAATATGGTGGCCAGGGACGGAGTTGA
>PLIO01000074.1 GCA_003140075.1 Acidobacteriaceae bacterium
GTGATGGTGACGCACGATCCGCATGCGGCTTCTTATGCGCATGTCACACGGCATCTGGAGAAGGGAATGCTACTACCGCCGGGATAACGGCTCACTTTGAATGGGACGGCGCGTGTGCGCGGGAGATCCCCTTCGGCTTCGCTCAGGGCAGGCGTCGTCCCGCTGGTGAAAACGCGGGACTTCGGGAGGACACCGGACGGTGCACTGTAGGAGACTTCAGATTGAGCAGCTAGGTACCCCCTGGGGCGCTCTACTTACTGCGGGGTTGGCAACGCCGGCCCTGGGCTCACCGCGGATACAGAATCGGACACCCATCGCCAGGCGCGGCGGCCGTTCTCCAGAGAAACGGCCTTCGCCTCGCCGTAGGCCACCAAGCGATTCAGCACTGTGGTCACGGAGGCCATGGGGTCTTTGTGGCGTGCCAGCATGGGCGGGACTTTTTCCTGGATCCGATCGCAGACGTCGCGAGCGCTCAGCGCCCGGTTTGCGTCCATCAGAATCATGCGGCAGGCTTTGGTGAAACCGGGCTGGCGTCCGCTGCTCTTGCGATCCACCAGTTCCAGCAATTCATCGCTCAGCACGCTGTCGCCGAAAAGGTTGGCGAGGCCGGCGATGGTCTGTTTGATGGTCCCGATGCGCCGCATCACTTCCGCGCGCTGTTGCAGAAGTTGCCGCAACTCTTCGTGAGCCTGCCGCACCACCTCCTGCACGTGGCCGTTTCCGTCGATTGCAGTGGTTCTCCTGGCGCCGGCAATTTCCTGGATCTCCATAAAACCTCCCATGAACCTGTTCAAGCGCAATCTCACTCTCTAATCAATACGCAGAAAAGCGAGCAGGTGTTCCCTGATTCTTGGCTCCCACCGAGCGCACCAGCCAGGACTGACCTGAGGCGTTAGACGTGCGAACCTAAGGTTGGTTAACGACGGTTCTGATGCAAACGGTGATTCGGCGTTTTGTCTTGGCGCTGATGGCTGCCCGCTGGAGAATTACTGACGAACCTCGTTGAGAACGATAACCAGGAGGCGGCCATCGGATTCATAGCCGTCGCCCGTGGCATTTCTGGCTTGCCGCACGGGCTTCTTCGGCAGGTAGTAGGTCAGGCTTTTGGTTGCGTCGGCCTTTTGCAGGCTGCCGCCGATGAGATCGCGTTCAGCGTCGACCAGTGGATAGATCTTGTGGGTAACGCGGCCGTTGCGTTGATTCCTGGCGAATCCGATATCGTGAGTGCCGGCGCCTACCCAGACCTCTTCACCCTTCCAGGTAAAAGGCGCTTTCCACAGACGAAAATGGTGCCGGCTGGCGACCATGGAGATTGGCTCGGCCATCTCGTAGCCGAAGTCCTGCGGCCGGCCGAACAGATAAAGAGTGCTCATCGGCATCTGGAGATAGTCTTTCTCTTCGTAGGTATCGAGCACCGCGTTGAGCACAGCGATCTTTTTATTCGTGTCGGCGACGTGCCAGTCCGCGGCGTCGAGGGCAGCTTGAACATTCTTCTGCGACCCTGCGATTACTACGTTCACCATATCGCCGGGGTTCTCGAACTGGTCGTTCACCTGGCGCGGGAGTCGATTGATTTGTTTGCGAAGCGCGGAATCGAGCCCGGAGTCGGAGAGTTTGAGTACGGGCGCGGATGCGGCGGTTTCACCTGCCGCGGGGCTCTCTGAGACGACTTGCGACAAAGCCATGCTCACCAAGATGGATAGATAGAGGACCGTTGCCAGTCGGATCATAGGGATCTCCGCAACAAAGTAGCCATCTGAAGGTCGGGCAGCAAGCTCAACTATTATCCTCTAAACCCTCAGAAGCGGAGCTAGTTGCGCCACGACGGTGTGAATGGCGTCGTCAAGGAATCGCTAGCGGAAGCCAGCCCAATATAGAACGGGGCCCAATTTGGGACTTCGTTGCGAGCTCAATCTTTGTCACTGCAGTCGCCAGACCGGCCCGTGACCCAGAGTATCCGATGTTAGAAGAGTAACGCATGCTCTCATGTCGACCGCGCCAAAACCCGAGCCTTCGCCGTCCCTGCCGGTGTTGCTGGTGGGAAACATAGAGGAGGATTTTTTTCTCATTCGCGAAATCCTGGAGCGGAACCGGAGCACTCTGCCGGCGGAGCTGGACCACGCCTCCTCGTTGGAAGAAGCTAAGGCGATGTTGCAGCGGGGCCACTACAGGCTAGTCTTGTTCGAACATGAGACGGTGGATGCGGCCGCCACAAAACTTCTCTCCGATTTATTGCATACCGGGCAAGCCATACCGTTCATCGTGTTGACGGAGCACGCGGACGAGAAGGCGCTGGCGGAGATCATCCAGGCGGGCGCGTCGGATTGCCTGGAAAAGTCGCAACTTAACGGAGCCAACCTGCTGCGCACGATCCGCTGCACGCTGAACCTGCACTCCGTGCAGCAGGAGAGGCAAATGGCGCAAGAATCCCTGCGCAAGCTCTCCTGTGCGGTGGAGCAATCGACCGATACCATTGTGATCACGAATGGGGAAGGCATCATCGAATATGTGAACCCGGCGTTTGAACGGCTCACCGGCTATTCGCAACGAGAAGCGCTGGGCCACACTCCAAGCTTATTGACTTCGGGCCAGCAGGCGCCGGTGCTCTATCGCGAATTGTGGGAGACCATCAGCATCGATAACGTTTACCGCACCATCGTGGTGAACTGCAAGAAGAACGGCGAGTTGTACTACGTCGACGAAAGCATCAGCCCTATCAAGGATGCCACCGGGCGCATCACGCACTTTGTCTATAACGGCCGCGATCTCACCAAACGGTTGCATCTGGAGGCACAACTGCTACAGGCGCAGAAAATGGATGCGGTGGGGCGCCTCGCGGGAGGCATCGCGCATGATTTCAACAACCTGTTGACCATCATCACCAGCTATTCGGAACTGGCGCTCGACTCGGTGGTTCCAGGAAGTAAGACCGAAAGCCGGCTGCAGGAAATCCTGTCGGCAGCGCGGCGTGCGGCCGATTTAACGCGCCAATTACTCGCCTTTAGCCGCAACCAACCGCAGGCCTTACGGGTGGCCGAACTCAACCCGGTCGTTAGTGGAATCGTCAGGACTCTGCAGCGCCTGATCGGAGAAGACATTGAGTTGACGTTTGTCCCAGGCGCGGGATTGGGCAGAATTCGTTTGGATCCCATGCAGATCGAGCAGATCCTTATGAACCTTGCAGCTAACGCCCGCGATGCCATGCCCCAGGGAGGCCGCTGCTCAATCGAAACGTCGAATGTATTCCTCGATCAAGAATATATCGTCAACAAAAAGGCCATGATTCCTATCGGACGCTATGCTGTCCTCACCGTGACGGACACGGGCGGGGGCATTTCCGCGGATCATCTGCCGCATATCTTCGAGCCTTTCTATACCACCAAGCCCATCGGAAAAGGCACTGGACTTGGCCTGGCGACGGTCTATGGCATCGTCAAACAGAATCATGGATTCGTCTGGGCCTACAGCGAAGCCGGAATGGGAACTGTCTTCAAGATCTACCTGCCGTGCGTGCAGGATAGGATGGCCGCACTCGAAGTACCGGACCTCGGGGTTGATGCCGCGCCTCGTGGCACGGAGACCTTGCTGCTGGTGGAAGATGAGGACGCTCTGCGTCGAGCCACGGCCGAATTTCTCAGCCTTCGCGGCTACTCTGTGCTGGAAGCGAGAGATGGGCTGGACGCTTTGTCGATGGCGAAACTTCACGGATCGACGATTCACCTGGCCGTTACCGACGTGGTGATGCCCCACCTGAGCGGAGGTCAACTGGCAACCGAACTGGGTGTGCTGCGCCCGGAAACGAAGGTGTTATTTGTGTCTGGCTATGCTGGGCAAACCGTAGTGGATCATAAAGTGGTGGATGTGGAAAACAATTTTCTGCAGAAGCCGTTCACGTTGAAACAGCTGGCCAGCAAAGTACGCACCGTTCTCGACCGTCGTGGCGACGTCGTTCCCGTCGCAGCCACAGCAATTGAGCAACCTTGCGGAGTTACGGTGGGATCCGAGTGAGCTTGCCATTTTCTAACCGGAAACGGTCTCCGCGCCAGGTCACGATGTGACCACCAAGGCTCGCAATCCAGACCACGACCGCAACCAAGTCCCGCAGCGGAATGAGCCACGCATATTTCAGAACCTGACGGTCCCCAAGGATGTTCCAGCCTACGGTCAGAGCAACCGCGAGGCGAAGAAGCAGTGTGAAAAGGAGACCGCCACAGGCCCAGAGTGCTCCACCACTCGCCGCCACAGCTAGAAGCGCCCACGCGAGCCCGAAGGTGAAAACCAAACCGAAGTAGCCGCGGGAACGAGCGTCGCGGACTCCGCGGGCCCAGCGCAGTTGATGGGCAAAGAAATCCCGCAGGCGATAAGCCGGGAGATAGGTCTCGACCACAACCTCCGAGAGTTCAACGGCCAGGCCTAAACCAGCAATGCGCTTTCCCAGTTCGTAATCGTCGGCAAGATAGTCGACGAAGGAAGAGAAACCGCCGATCTCTTCCAACTCGGCGCGGCGGAAGGCGAGCGTGGAACCCAGTCCGAATCGAATGCCACCTTCGAGTTGTCGCGCCGCCAGAACGCTTGCGCAAAAGTCCGTACTGATGCCCAGAGCCTCCAGACGAGAGCCCAGCGTCGCGCCGGCGACTCCACGGTAAAGGCAAGTGACCATGCCGACTTTGGAGTCGGCTAAGGGAGCAGTCACACGCTGTAGGTAGTCAGGCGCGACGCGAATATCGCCGTCGTTGACAATCAAGTGGTCATAGCGCGCTACCTCGAGCATTTGCGCCAGATTGCTGACCTTCACATTCGCGCCCAAGATTTTCGTACTTACTACTAAATGAATTCTGCGGTCGGGAAATTCGTGCTGCAATCTCTTTACGCTCTCGACCGCAGGATCGTTGGGATCGTTCACGCCGAAGATGATTTCGTATTCCGGATACTCCTGCAGGCAGTGGCTGCGAAAGCTTTCGTAGATTTCGGGGTCAGTCCCTTTGAGTGGTTTGAGAATCGAGATCGGCGGCAAGGCTGCTGAAGGATGCACGCCGTTTCGCTCGCGCAGGAATCGTGCCGCACTCCAAAGACAAAGAAGATAATAGAGCGAGCTGGAAACTATTCCGAGGGCCGCGACGATCTGAAGATTTCTGAAAATGAAGTGCATCATGCGCGAGCGCAGGTCCGACTATTCGTACCGCAGCGCCTCAATCGGATCCAGATTCGCCGCCTTCCATGCGGGATAGATACCGAAGACAAGTCCAGTTCCCGCGGCAGAAGCGAAGCCGAAGATGGTCCAGAACATTGACATGCGCGCTGGCAGCGACGGCCAAAGCGCGGGGATGATCCCGACTACAACGGCTCCCAATAAAATGCCGATCACGCCACCGACTGCCGTGAGGATGATCGCCTCCAAAGTGAATTGCAGGAGAATGTCCGTTTTCTTGGCACCGATTGCTTTGCGCACACCGATTTCCCGTGTTCTCTCGGTGACACTGACCAGCATAATATTCATCACGCCCACGCCGCCCACAATCAGACCTACGCTCGAAACCGCGAACATGCCAACGAAGAGCGCGCCGGTGAGCTGATTCCAAACGTCTGTGAGCGAGTCTGAGGTAAAAACGGAGAAGTTGTCGGGCTTGTCCGAGGGAATCTTTCGCCGCCGCCGCAACAACTCACGGATTTCATCGATGGCCTTCGGCACGTCGTCGTGAGAAGTGGCCTTGGCGCTGATCCAGTGGTCCTTCAATTCGGGGTGAAGCGTCTTGAAGGTGCTGAGCGGGAGAAAAATGCGATTGTCATTGGGATCTTTTCCGCCGCCAAACACGGACTTGATCTTTTCAAGGACGCCGATCACGGTAAACAGCCGCCCGTCGATATTGATTTCGTGTCCCAGCGGACTTTCGCTGGGGAATAATTCAGCCGCCGTGTCGTGGCAGAGAACGATCACCGGCGCGTGCCTTTCGTCGTCGCTGTCGGTGAACCACCTGCCATCTGTGATATGCAGGTCAAAAACGTCTTTTGCCTGCGAAGTAGCTCCCTCCAGGATCGTATTCTTGACTTTGCGGTCCTGGTACTTCACGGAATACGATCCCACTCCCAGTTCCGGGCGGAAAAAACGAATGCCAGCCGTCACGGTCTTTACGTGCGGAAGTTGCCCGATGGCTTGCGCGTCTTCGAAGGTAAGCTTCTTGCGGAGGCGCAGCTCCTGGGTCATACGCAAGGTGAAGGGCTCGAGATGATAAGCAAAGATGACGTTGGAGCCGATGCTGGCGACAAGATCGCGGACGTTGTCGTCGAGTCCGCGCCCGATGGAGGAGACGCCAATCACCATGGCGACGCCAATCACGATTCCGAGCACGGTCAGCGACGAGCGCATCTTGTTCTCGCGGATGGTGGCCGTCGCCATCTGCACGATCTCGCGGAACTCGTCCTTGTGAATCATGAAGAATTGAGTGATCTGGCGATCGGGTGATCTAAAACCTAGAGTCACAGCCCGCGCAATCAGGTTTTCAATCGCCCGATCACCCGATCACAAGTCGCCAGATTTTTTACGTTTCGAACCTGAGCGCCACAATCGGATCCAGTCTCGCGGCTTTGCGCGCGGGATAGACTCCGAAGAACACTCCTACACTTGCCGACACCAGCAGCCCGGCACCCACGGCCCAGAACTTGATCGAGGAAGGCATCCCGATCAGCGCTGTAACCGCGAAGGCTATGACCACTCCCAGTAATACGCCCAGAGCGCCGCCCAGCAGCGCCAGAGTAACGGACTCGATGAGGAATTGCAGCAACACATCGTCGCGCCGCGCCCCCAGAGCCTTGCGAATGCCGATCTCGCGGGTACGCTCGGTCACCGACACCAGCATGATATTCATGATGACAATGCCGCCGACCACCAGCGAGACGGCGGCGATGCCAATCGTAGCCATAAAAAACGTATTGCTCAGGCCGGACCAGATCCCGAGCAGGCTGGCATTGGTTTCGATTTCGAAACTATCGTCGTCGCCGGGACGGTCATGGCGCCGCGCGCGCAAAGCGACGCGGGCTTCGTCCATGGCCTCGTTCAGCGGGACTCCAGTGGCCAGAGCCTTGCCCCAGATTCCAATGCTGCTGTTGTGCGATCCGTACTGCTTCAGAAAGGCGGTGATGGGAATCATCACATAGTTGTCGGCACTCTGGCCTAAAGTTGTGCCCTTCTTCTTGCCGACGCCGATCACGCGGTAAGTCCAGCCATCGATGCGAATCTCCCTGCCCAGCGGGTCGGCGCCCGCCATCAGGTGATCCACGATGTCAGTGCCTACGACGGCGACCGCAGACCTGCTATTTAAATCGGTCTCGTTGACCATGCGGCCAGCGGTCAGATCGGTATCGAGGATTTCCGCCATCGAGGGCGTGATCCCCTGGAGGGTGGTATCGCTGATCGACTTTTCACCATTTTTCACCGCGCCGGTACCGCGCAGGACCGCTCCCAGGTATTCGCAGTGCCCGCAGGCTGCCAGTGCCGCCTCATAGTCGTCCATGATCAGGTTTTTGCGCTTCTCGGCCGCCAGGAAGTGGTCCACGTTGGTCTCGACGGGAGACATTTTCGAAATGATAAAAACATCTGCGCCCAGGTTGAAGATTTTCTTCGCCACGTAATCGTTGATTCCCGAGACGAAAGTGACTACGGCGATCACCGCAGCCACTCCGATCACCACGCCGAGCAGCGTCAGCACCGAGCGCAGCTTGTTCACCCACAGCGACTGCAGCGCGATTCGGATGGCTTCGGCGATGTTCATGATCCAACCTGGGATTCCCGCTCAGCAGACCCGAGGGCCTAAGAACAGAGCCCTCGAGTCTGCCTTCGGATTCTAGCAGGCTGGACCTGCCGTTCGGGTAGAGAGAACGGTGAAGTTCAGGGCCAGCCCAAGGAGGAGGCTAGCCGCATCGAATCGGGCTGGAATGCCGCTCATAGGCGTCGCGAGAGCCAAGAGAATCGGTCGTCTGCGGCACTCTTCATACGATGCCAAAAGTTGCCGCCAGCTGCTTGCCCCTCTGGATGGTTTTATCCACGTTGTTGATTCCGAACATCGGGTCCCAGTGCTTTCCCCTTATCGGAAATCGTGCGTCCATCAAGGCTCCAATCCGGACTCGATTCGCGATGACATATTGTTCGATCGCATCCCAGCTGACAGGTTTGACACCGTTGCCAGCCATGTCTTTTAGAATCACGTCCACGCCCCCTGGCGCCCAATGCCGCCACTTGGTGACCCTCCAGAGCAGTTCGGTGCCTTCCGGAAATCCCAGGCTATGTGCCTGGGCAGCGCGTTTGCGGACTAACTGGATCCCTCCCCAAATTGAATAATCGGGGTCGGTGCGCAAACGAGGGTGATCCAGACCGAGTTCCTTCGACTCTCCAGGATGGATCTGAAAATAACCGAGCTCGCCCAGGCTGGTTGGGCCCTCGAGCTGGCGACCGGATTCCACATCAATCCAGCCCATGAGAAAGTACAGCGGAATGTCTCCGCGATATTTGTTCAGCAGGAGAATGATCTGAGGCCATGTCAGCGTCTTTGATGGAGGTGCGGACAGCCCGCCAGCCGCGGCTGGAGAGGTTCCTGACGGCAAACCTAATGCGCTACGCATGCGCGCCCAAGTGACGGGACCAACCATCCCGTCGACCGGCCGCAGGCCGTTCTGCGCCTGCCACTCGGCGACCGATTGCGAAAACAGGGCCTCGGTCGGGCTGGAATTGGCGAACCCCAAGAGCCGTCCGATGTCTTGTTCGTATCTATCCCATCCCAGCATGACTTTGTAACGCCGGTTTGCGAGAACCGCGTAACCGATATCCTTCTCCGCGAAAGACTCTGCTTCAAATTCGCCCTCCAGTTCTCGCAGAACATCGTCGACGAGGAGATCAACAGCGGAGCGACTGCCCATTGGGATATTCTCCTTTCACCCGGTCGACATCGACAGCAGGTCAAGCCTCAGCTTGAAAACCGCGCCTAAGAATCCTATCCATATGGTTATCTTCAACAAGTCGCGTATTCGTGGTCGCTTCAATTAGGTCGCTCGAAAAACATGAACTATAATGATCAAGTTGGCAGCTGGACCGGACGGTCGCTTCCTGCGTCTTCGGGCGCGGGGAGAGGAAAGTCCGAACTCCACAGAGCAGTGTGCCGGATAACGTCCGGGAGGCCGGGTTCAAGCCCGTCCGACGGAAAGTGCCACAGAAAACATACCGCCCGCATCTTTCGGGATCAGGGTAAGGGTGAAAAGGTGCGGTAAGAGCGCACCGCCGCCGCAGCAATGCAGCGGGCAGGGCAAACCACACACGGAGCAAGACCAAATAGGGAGGGAGCCGGAGCTTGATGCGAATCAGGTTTCGGACACGTGCCGGCTCGGTGCGTCAAACCTTCGGGTAGGTCGCTAGAGCCTCGCAGCGATGCGTGGCCCAGAGGAATGACCGTCCCGCCGGAGCAATCCGGTGGACAGAATTCGGCTTACAGGTCCGGCTGCCATAACTTCAATGCTTCATCCGCCCATGTTTACGGCCCCACGATTCCTTTGCCTTCGACAATGGTTACGATCCTGTCGATCTCCGGAATCTTAATCTCTTCCCGTGTTCCGTCCGGCCAAAGTATCTCTACTTTATCCACCTTTGTTGCCGAGCCCAGGCCAAAGTGCAGGCGTTGATCGGAACTGGATGCGTAGCTGCCCCCGCTGAAAACATCGGCGCGCTGCCGGATTGTGCCTGTCGTGACAAACACCTTTGTTCCAATCGCATCGCGCGGGCTTTTCGGCCCGCCAATCAACTTAAGCGTCAGCCAATGATTCGAATTCCTGACTACGTTGCGCAAAAGCACGGGCGTGGAATCCATTACGTTGAGCACCACGTCGATGTGGCCGTCATTGAATAAATCGCCAAACGCGGCTCCACGCGCGGGGACCACCACCGCAAGTCCGCTGCCGGTAGCGGGAGGGACCTCCGAAAATTTCGAACCATTCAAATTTCGAAACAGCAACGGACGCTGGGCAAAAGTCGTGCCCCAATCCTGCTTGTCCACGGCTGGATAAACGTGCCCATTGGCAAAGAAAATGTCGAGCAGCCCGTCGTTGTCATAATCCAGAAAGCCGGCACCCCAGCCAAGAAACGGAATGGTCGCGTTGGCGATGCCGGCGGCATAGCTCACGTCGGTGAAGCTGGCTTCTCCGTCGTTGTGGTACAGCGTGTTGTAGTCGTCGGAAAAATTTGTGATGCAAAAGTCGACCTTCCCGTCGCGGTCGTAGTCGCCGACCGCAATCCCCATGGAAGCCTGTTCGCGGCCCTCGTCATTCAGAGCGAATCCTGAGATATAGCTGATGTCCTCAAACGTCCCGTCATGCTTATTGCGGTAGAGGTATTTGGGTACGGAATCGTTGGCGACCAGCAGATCGAGCCAGCCATCGTCGTCGACATCAACGAAAACCGAAGCCAAGCCGTAATAGCCGCTGGGGTCGGAGACGCCCGCCTTTACGCTTACGTCAGTAAAGGTGCCGTCGCCGTTGTTGTGAAACAGATGGTCGCTCTCGCCGGGCAACCCGCGCGGGCCGCACATTACGGTGATCCCGCGAAACTGGCAGAACCCGGGTGGAAGCCCTCCTTTGCCGGCGATTGGTGGATTATCGGGGTCGAATTTCACATAGCCAGGAACAAACAGATCCAGGAAGCCATCGTGATCGTAGTCGCCCCAGGTCGCGCCCGTGGACCATCCACCCAGCGTGACTCCAGCCTTTTCCGCGACGTCGGTAAAGGTTCCGTCGTGATTGTTGTGGTAGAGGCGGTTCTTGCCGAAATTGGAGACGTAGATGTCCGGCCAGCCATCGTTATCGTAATCGCCCACCACCACGCCGAAGCCCCAGCGCTCGTTGGCCACGCCGGCCTTGTCGGTCACATCAGTAAAGGTTCCGTCGTGATTGTTGTGAAACAGCATTGCCCGGGGCGGCGCTTCCTTGCCCCTGAGCGCGGGAAATGTGGAACCGTTCAGCAGATAGATGTCGAGCCAGCCATCGTTGTCATAGTCGAGGAGCGCGACGCCGGAACCGGGCGTTTCGAGAATTGTGCTTTTGCCGGGCTCGCCCGACTTATGGTGAAACTTATCCAGGCCCGCGACGTGGGTAATGTCGGAGAAGACGACCGGCGCGCCATCGACAAAGCCGCCCGCCGTAATCGGACGGGAAAGGGCATCCTTGACCGGAGCGTGCACGGGGCCGGTGCTCATGCCGCTTCGCTGACCGGGAGTATCCGCTTGCGGGGCGTTCTGCGCCAGCGCAGTTGGAAGCAATACCGCCAAGCAGAAGGATCGAATAGCGATGAAGCGGGCAGTCCGCCAGGAATGAAAAACAAAATTGCGGGAAAACATGGTCGGCTTAGACACTGAATGCGCCGTGTGACATGCGAAATCTTCTCATACCGCCAATTTCCAGGTCCAGTTGGTTTGGGTTCCAGGCGCGGGAAACGTTAACGGGATGCGCTCGTCAACGTTCCAGAGGTGTAGATTTGCTTCATAAGTCCTGATCCAACTATAATTTGCGGGAACCAGCCTGGAGGAGTCCCGCTTAGAAGCTTGCCGATTTCTACCGCGCTTGCGGCGGGTGGCTGGCGAGCTTTCAACGGGCGACGTACCGGGGGAACGGCAGCCTAACGCGGAAGTGAGTCGCCTGCTCTTAACTGTAGGTTTGGCGGGTCCGTTATCCTCACGGGAGGTGTTGGCGTGCTTGCCTCGGACTTCAGCCATTGGGTTGAGACAGCTAAGAATGTTTGTGAAATCTTGGCCATCCTGGGAGGGGCTGCATGGACCTAATCTCAATTACTTTCGAGGCCGAATCTATAAACCTAGGCTGGAGTGTTCGGTCGAAGCGTCCGTCGAACAGCATTCAGGCCATTCTTTTCTCAAAGCTGTCGTGAGGATAAGAAACATTGGCTTGTCGAAGGTATCTATTCAGCAAAGAGGAACCGCCCTAGTCATACACTCAGCAAACAAACAAGGCGACCCCCCTCTGTTCCCAAGTGAGGTTCGATGGAACGATCCCGTGGCAGCGTTCGAGGTATTCTCGGGCAATAACGGCGTGGAGCCTTCGGAGCCCATAACGGAGTCCGTGATGATAGCCCTGCCTTATGGCAATGGTCTAGCGTACAGGGTAACGTTGACGGTCGTCTCCGGCGAGTTTTGGTGGACAGCGGCGACCATCGTGGCCGATACTTAAGAATAGAAGACCCATAAGGAGGCTAGCATGGCAACTAACACCCGCGATGTTGCGCAAAAGGCCGCGCGGTGGACGCAGGACCAAATCGATGCGGTTGAACGAGCCAAGGAGCAGCAACGGCGCAGGGAGCAAGATATGAATCAGCAGCGCGAAGCTAACTCCCAGAACCGTCAAGCTGAAAATAGGCGGTAAGTTCGTTTTCTAAATTCACTTCAGGAGCAGAATACATGTCAGCACCCAGCCGCCGCCCGGAAATTCGCCGGCGCCGCGCTCGTCAACACAAGATCACCACTCTCCGCAAGCGTCTCGCCTCAGCCCAGGCCGATGCCGACCGCAACCGGATTACCGCCAAGCTGCACAAGCTCGCCATTGCTTCGCCGGGCCAACCCTTGCTGAAGTAGATCCGCTGAGATTGGGTTTGACCGCTCGGCGGGCGAATGATCCGCCGAATTACCCTACAGTTGCCGTGGCCTTGCTGCCTGCGGATTCGCCAGGAGGGGCGGCGTTGCTTTGCGCGGTCACAACTTCATAGTAGACCTGCATGATGCGGGTGACCGATTTCTCCCAGGAGAATCTTGTCGCCTGGCGGCAGCTGCGTTCCTTCATTTTCTCGCGCAACGGCTGATCGAGAAGAACGCGATGCAGCGCGCGCATAATTTCGAAAACATTTTCCGGGTGGACGAGTACCGCGGCATTGCCGACTACCTCAGGCAGCGACGACACGTTTGAGGTGACGACCGGCGTGCCGTGCGCCATCGCCTCCAGCGGCGGCAGGCCGAAGCCTTCGTACAACGAGGGGAAGACAAAAATCTTGGCGGCATCGTAGAACGTACGCAAGACTTCGATAGGCACGAAGCCCAGGAAGCGCACATCGTTCTGCACACCGCTGCGGATTACCGTGCGCCGCAGGTCGGGATTGCCGGAAACGTCGTCTCCAATAATGATGAGCTTCAGGTCGGGGAATGCCTGGTCCTTCTCCAGTTCCGTTTTCAGCGCGGAGAATGCCTCGATCATGCGCACGACGTTTTTGTGCGGGCTGATTCTTCCCGCATAAAGCAGGAAGGGATAAGTCACCTGGTAACGCTCGACAATCAACTGGCGGTCTGCGGCGCTGGCGTGACCCTGAAGCAGCCTCTCATCGATGGCGTTGTAGACCACCTCGATGCGCCCGGCGGGAATGTTAAATAGCTTTTCGATTTCGAGTTTGGTGAAGTTTGAGACCGCGAAAATGCGCGCCGCGCCGTGCAAGACCCGCTTGGTTAACTGAAAATGAAGGGATCGCCAGAAGCCGGTCTGCTGGCGCGCACGTGAAAGATGTTCCAGGATGTCGTGCACCGTCATCACGTAGGGACAGGGCAGGGCACGCGGGATAGAGAACAGATTGGGAATGTGCACGAGATCGCATTCCAGCCGTTTCACCACCGTGCGAAATTCGCGAAAGCTCTTTAGAGAGCGCTCCGGTTCAGCCAGAGGCACCGTTTGAAAGTTAGGCGGCAGGGAGCCGATCTCCTTAACTTTATCGGGAGCGCCGATGAGGAAATACGTGGTCTCGTGGTCAAGACGTCCCAGAGTGCGAACAACATTACGGATGTAAGTGCCTACGCCGAACTCAGTCATCCGCCGGATGTCGATGGCGATCTTCATTGAGGGCAATTTAAACACAGAGCAATGCTGGAGGCGAGTCGGAGTTGCTGCGCACCCGAGCTCGCAGGAATCCCCGAAGGGGCTCACGGCTTTCGGATCGGCGTAGCCAGGGTAACCCACCGCTCGGAATACCGTCCCACCTAAGCTCGCACTTCCGCCTGCGCCCTCGCTCTGCGTTCCGCATAGAGCGGGAACGCCTCACTCAGATCAAGCACATCCTTGCGAATTCGCTTCAACACCGCCGCATCCGTCCTTTGCAACAGCGCCTCCGCGATCCAGCGGCCGACCTGCCGCATCTCGACTTCTTTCATTCCGCGCGTGGTCAGGGCCGGCGTACCGATGCGGATGCCGCTTGGCTTCATTGGCGGGTTGACATCGAACGGGATGGCATTCTTGTTGACGGTGATTCCGGCCTCACCCAATGCTCTCTCGGCTTCGCTGCCCAGCATACCTTTCGAGAAGACATCGACCAGCATCAGGTGCGTATCGGTGCCTCGGGAAATGATGCGGAAGCCTTCGGCGGCCAGTGTTTCCGCCAACACTTTCGCGTTGGCGACGACCTGCCTTGCGTAGTCGCGGAACTCGGGCTGCATCGCTTCCTGAAAGCAGATCGCTTTGGCCGCGATGATGTGCATGAGCGGACCACCTTGCATTCCGGGAAAAACTACTTTGTCGATCGCGGCCGCAAACTCCGCTTTGGAAAGAATCATGCCCGCTCGCGGGCCGCGCAGAGTTTTGTGCGTGGTCGAAGTCACGATGTGAGCGTGGGGTACGGGCGATGGGTGCGCGCCTCCGGCCACCAATCCGGCGAAATGCGCCATGTCGACGAGAAAGAGAGCGCCAACTTTATCGGCAATCTGCCGCATGCGGGCGAAATCGATGATGCGGGGATAAGCGCTGCCGCCGCCGATGATCAGCTTGGGCCGATGCTCCTCCGCGAGCTTTTGCAGTTCGTCGTAATCGATCGTCTCCGTTTCCCTGGTCACGCCGTAAGGGACGATCTTGTAAGTCTTCCCGGAAAAATTCAGGTGAAAGCCGTGAGTGAGATGGCCGCCGTGAGCCAGGTTCAATCCGAGGATAGTGTCGCCGGGCTGCAGAACCGCCGCGTAAGCTTCCATGTTCGCTTGCGAACCGGCGTGAGGCTGGACGTTGGCGTGCTCGGCGCCGAATAGCTGTTTCGCGCGGTCGCGCGCCAGGTTCTCGACTACGTCTGCGTACTCGCATCCGCCGTAATAACGCTTGCCCGGATATCCTTCGGCATACTTGTTGGTGAACACCGACCCCGCGGCTTCGAGCACGGCTTCGCTGACAAAGTTCTCGGAGGCAATCAGCTCCAGGCCTTCATGCTGGCGCCGGGTTTCGTTGTCGATGGCAGCGGCAATCTGGGGATCGGCTTCGCATAGCGGGCGGTACATCTTAGCTGCGGAGTTCTTCATAATTATTGTTCCTAGCGCTTTTCGTATACGTTGGGCTGGTGGAGTTCCATATATCGCTCCGGAGCCGTCACCGGAGTAAAGCCAAACTGTGAATAAAGTCCGTGGGCGTCGCGAGTCAAAAGAATCCAGCGCCGCAAGTTCTGCAACGCGGGATGCTGCACAACGCACTGCATCAACCACTTGCTCAATCCGCGGCCGCGATGCGATTCGAGGACGAATACGTCGCCCAGATAAGCGACGGTGGCGAAGTCGCTGACCACGCGGGCAAAGCCAATTTGCGCTCCGCTGCCGTCATAAATACCGAAGCACAGCGAGTGCTCGATCGACTGCGCCACAACATTCCTTGGAATGCCTTTAGCCCAATAGCAGTTCGTGAGAAAATTGTGAATCACATCCAGGCTCAGGCGCTCGCGATCAGTGCTGATCACAAACTCGTCGCGCCGGTACTCCATTACGACCTCGGAATCCGACATGCAAACGGTTGCCATGCCCTCATTCTACTGCTTCGTACGCGATTGTAGCTTTCATCGACGCGTTCCCTCTAGCCGGCAAACGCTGTTCGCAGGAACGAAGCCAGTTGCCATCCATCCATGTACTTGAAAGGCGTTTCGCCCGTGGTGTAATGGCCGCAGGGCAGAACAACAACCTTGTGGTCGAGTCCTTGCCGCGCGAATTCGTCTACGGCATTGCGGGAAAGTTCGGGCAAGAAAGTCAGATCGTACTTCGCGTAAATAATGAGCGACTTCCGGGGCCAGCGCGCGAACTGCTTGAAGTATGCCATCGGACTCACGGCGAGCCACGACTGGCGCAGGGTTTCGAGCGTAATCTGCGATTCCATCCCCTGCCGGATGTGCCGTGTGGATTGCCCGTGCCACACTACGTCGGCAACGAAAGTAGAAGCGTGATTGAACGCCGCGACTTGAATCCGCTGATCGTGCGCGGCCGCGATGAATGCGTAGCACGAACCCAGACTCGTCCCGATAATCCCGAGCTTGCTGTAACCCTGTTGCTCCAGCCAATCGAGACAGCAGCGGACATCCACCACGCCCTGCCGTACCGCATCGAGCGTGCGGCCGATGTTGGCGGAGACGGCATAATCCGCGCGGCTGATCTCGGCCGGCATGCGGATATCGTGATAAGGCATGCTCAGCCGCAATACCGCTATGCCCAGCATGTTGAGCACTTTGCACAAGCTCACATATGCGATCGCATCGGCATTCCAGTGCGGCAATAGCACGACGGCGCGCTTGCCGCGCGCGGGAAACCAGCGCGCATTCACCAGATTGTTTTCTGCGTATGGCGTTTTCACTGGGGCCGTAAAACGCAGGAACTCCGCGAATGTTCCTTTCACTTTCGCTTCGAGCTTCGGATCGGGAACCTGGCGCGTGGAAAAAACTTTCACCTCGCGCTTCTCCAGCCGGAAGTCGGTTGGCCGGGTGTAGGCATAAAACTCGTCGCTTGAGGCGACGATGCGCCGGTTGAAATCGATTAAGAATTTTGCCGGATCGTCGATGGCCTGGCCGGGACACAAGCCATTCCGGCAAGGCCAGTCCCGGGCCCACTCGACGCCCCATTCCAGCGGACGCACCACGCGGTTGTTATCCACCGAGGTGAGCCGGTGCTCCCAGTCATACATGAGTTGTGCGTAGCGCGAGGGCATGTACTCTGAGGATAACAAAGGCTGGAGGGACAATCAGCCTGGCCGCAGTGAACCGCAAGAACGGGCATTGGATGGGAGTAGGGCGCGTGCGAGGTGGCCCCTACATCAGATATTCGGCGAAGCCAGAGCTGAGCCGTGGCTTGAGATGTTTAAGAAGGGCGTGATTCCGACAGTCCGAGACCCTCTCACTTGCCGACAACGAGAACTACAAAAGTGTCGGGTACAATGCTCGGCCGGGCATGGGGATTCTCCGGCGTGGGCGCGGGAGCCGGGCCCAACTTCGCCGCTACCAGGAATATGTTGTGCGTCTTGGAATCGAGCGCCAGCGTGCGCGCACCTTTTTGCGTTGGAACATTTTCCACCACGCTGAATTTGTCGGGCGAGTCTTCATGCACGACCGTCAGCACGCCTTCGCCGGCCGAAGCAAAAGCCAGTCCGGTCGCGTCGTCGAATGTGGTTGCGTCTACGCCGTCGCCAGTCGCCGGAGTGGCGACAATCTTGCCCGTATCGGCGTTTACCACGGCCATCATCTTGTTATCGCAGGCCACGAATAAGCGGCGATTCTTGCGGTCCATCGAAAGTCCTGAGGGCGATTCGCAGGGCGCGAGAGCCCATGTCGATCTGATCTCAAGTTTGTTCGGGTCAATCGCTACCAGTTCACTCTTGTCTTCGATGTTTACGAAAATCTCACCCTTGCCATCACTGGCCGAGAACTCCGGTTTGCCGTCCAGTTTGATCGTGCCCAGCACCGTACCCTTGGCAGCGTCGATGGCCGTCGAATCCTGGCTTCGCCCGTTGAACGTGAACACCCGTTTGGTCGCCGCATCGTAAAGAATCGCGTCCGGATTATCGCCCACCTTTACTTTGCTGATTGGTGCGAGCGTCTTCAGGTCGAAGATGCTCACCGTACCTTCGCGGCCGTTGCTGGTGAAGCCGCGTCCCAGTTCCGGCGCGAGCGCAATGCCGTGAACCCCCGGCGTATCCGCAATATCGCCGACCACCTTGCCGGAATCCAGATCGAGCACGATGACGTGGGTCGCGCGAGAGATGTAAAGACGGCGCGCCGCCGCATCGGCGGTCAAGTAATCCCAACCACCTTCGCCGCCGGGTTTGTAGGTGTTTACGACCTTGTATCCCGGGCCGGCCGCAGCCAACGCCGTAGCCGCAACCAGCAGGGCGAGCGCCGCAGGCAACCAAAGGCGCATGGACTTTGCTTTTTTAGACAAGATCTCCTCCGCAAGCTCTCTGGGCCCACGGTGTTGACTTCGATGCCAGTTTCCGGCCAGAGGTGGCCGCGATTACGCATCTAACCTCACTTGGCGGGGTCCCGAAGTAACTTTACCCTATTCCGGGCCACCCCTAGACTTTGGCTATGGATGTGGATCGACCGAATCTGCCGGAGCGAGAGTTGGCGGAGCAACGGCTGCCGGCGGCGAACCTGCGTACGCTTCACTTCGCCGCAATAGTGGTGGGAGTGGGATTCGCTCTCCTGGCTTCCAGCGCTGGAGGGCGCGGCGCGCTCTGGGGAAAAATCAACGGTGCATCGTCGCTGCAAAGGCGTTCTTCTGAGTCCTCCGCTGCGTTTTCGGATCGCGATCTGGATCTCGAGGGGCCGCAGAAGCAAGCCGAGATCCTGCTGGAGCGCGTCGTGAGCCGCTCCGATACCCCGGCCGAGAGCGATGTTCAAACCGAAGCGCAGATCGAGGCGCACGTTGACGCCTGGCGCGGCAAGCTCAAATGGGATTCGCAACTCGGCGACCTGACCACGGTCGCACTCAACTCCAGCAATAAGCGCGTGCGCGCGTCCGCTGTCGAGGTGCAACTGGCGGCGTACGGACTCACTAAGAGTGGGTCTAGCGTAGACGCGCTGGCGCGTCAGGCCAATTCCCGCGATCATGCGCAAAAGATTTGGGCTTTGTGGACGCTGGGTTTGCTGGGAAATCGGGGAGTCGAAACTGATCGTGTAGTCCAGGTGTTGACTGCGCATCTGAAAGATTTCGGCAAAGATTCCGATCGGGGGAATGAAGACGCGCGCCGTTGGGCCGTCGAAGGCTTAGCTCTGGTGGGAACCACATCAACCATCGCGCCTCTGCTCGAGGCCTTGCACAATGATCCGTCGCCGATGGTGCGCGAACGCGCCGCCTGCAATCTGGCAGAATCCGGCATGTTGACCCACGACCAGCGTCTCGTCGCTGTTCCGCAACTCATCAACTACTCAAGCGATCCGGCGCTCGACGCGCGAACCCATGCTCTCGCGTTCCAGGCGCTAGCTCGCATCACCGGGCAAAGCCTGCCGAACGAATCTGCCGCCTGGCGGAGTTGGTACCAAACGGCAGTGGGCAGTGGCCAGTAGCCAGTTTGCGTTTTCTGACCACTGACCACTGGGCCCCGGCCACTGCGTTTCTCACTCCGCCATCTTCGCCACATGCACTTCGAAACCGGTCTTGGGCAGCAATGACGTTAGCGAGAACGCCTTGAAGCCGTCGCCGTTCACCTCCGTGTGACGATAGACTCCCGGTTCGCTCTCAATCGTTTCCCGGCGTCCTTCCATGTCTGCGAGAAAGGCTTCCGCTTGTGCCGAGCCCACTTCCGCGCCTTTTGCCCGCGATACCACCGCTTCTGACGCATAGGAGCGCACCAGCTTGGGCCAATATTTTTCCAGCAACTCCGTGCTGGCAAAAATGTCGGCCCAAATGATGTGTCCATTCACCGCGACTACTACGCCGACCGCCTTGCGGTCGCGCAATTGGCCGATGAGACTCTGATAGTTCTGCTCGATGGGCTTGGCGACCTCGTCCACTTTTTCCTTCACGTCCCTGTTTTCCATTACGACAGCGTAAGAACTGGTGGTGCGGATTGCTTCCGTGTTCACCAGGGGAGCCGCCGCCGACACTTCAACAGTTTCCATCGCCTGCTGTTGCTTTCTCACCTCCGCCCAAACCTGGTCCTGATCTTTGTCGCCCATCGCTTTAGCCCTCACGGAAGGTTGAGCCATCAGCGTCCCGGCGGATGCGCTGGCACCCCCGGCGCTGCCGGCACCGACTCCCCCTCCGTAAGTCGCCCCCGATGTACCGAAGCGCTCGCTGGTGGCGACCCAGCGCCCCGGCTCCACGCAGAACACGCTGAGATCCACGGGATCGCTCTCCGCCGGAACGATGCGATCCTTTCCGATGACGCGGTCCTGCTTGCCTCCCGCAACAATCTCGCCGGCCAACAGCAACAGCGGACGCTTTGAGTTATTGATCAGCACCAGCCGGTTCACTTCGGCGCTATCGTGTTGTAATGCCGGCGCGACATGCCGCCGGATCAAGCCGCGAACATTGCCGTACTCGGTCACTACCACCTCGCCCGATCGCAGCCCCTCATCGAGTGTAAGAAACTCGCTCGTAGTGTAGGACTTAGGTGCGACTACCGGAAATACGGTTAGACTTCCGTGACGGATCGGCTCTAGCACTTTATATCCGGAGACTGAAGGTTGCTCCCCGGCATGAACCGGCCGCAGGTCTAGGCAGACTATTCCGGCCATTGATCGCTATCACGGTCACCGCGACAACTAATGTCGGACGCATAGATCTCCCCTCGCGGGCCGGTGCGCCCGGTCCCAGGAGGCTCGCCGTCTCAGCTCCACGGTGCGCACCGGCCCATCTCGACTCTCCGCCGCAAGAACGAAATAAAGATCGGGCCTTGCGGCCAAAATTAACATTGCAAGCGTCTAAGGAATTAGTAGTATCGGGGCAGGGCTCGTCGTAATCTCTCTTCCTCATGTGTGCCACGAAACCGATCTCCGCTTCCGTGCAATCGGCAGTCGCCGAGCTTGCGGCGGAGCTGCACGCCAGCAGCGGATGTGGGAAGATCGGCCTCTCGCACGAATCCTTCGCCGCGATTCTCTGTGACGTGGGCGCGAAGTATCTTCCCGCCGAGACAAGTCATGCGGAGGCGCGCACTTTCTTGCTGACCCTGCGCGTGGAGGAGTTAGCTCTCGCCCGGGCCTGCGCCGCAGGGCACAACTCCGCCTGGGAAATTTTCCTCACACGCTACCGCGAAAAGCTCTATCAATCGGCCCTGCGCATTGCGCGCGAAGATTCAGCCGCGCGCGACCTTGCCGACACTCTCTATGCCGAGCTCTACGGCACCAGCACACGCGATGGCGAACGGGTTTCCAAGCTGGCATCGTTTACCGGTCGCGGGTCACTCGAAGGCTGGCTGCGCACGGTGCTGGCCCAGGAATTTGTCAATCGCTACCGCCGCATCAAGCGCCTGGTGAGCCTCGACGAAGAAAGCGAAGACGGCTCCCAGTTCGCCGCTCCGGAGCCGGAGCCGGTTACGCCCGCGGACTCGCGGCTCGAATCTGCGACCCACGCCGCCCTGGCGTCGCTTTCCAGCGAAGACCGCGTGGTGCTGGCGGCGTATTACCTCGACGGACG
>PLIO01000100.1 GCA_003140075.1 Acidobacteriaceae bacterium
CGGACCATCACTTCCATCTTCGGCTGGCCCCAGAAACCAGGATAGTCGGGGCGTCCCAGCCGGGCGCCGGGGTTGAAGTCGGCGCGCTCGTATTTGCCATTCGTGCATACGAGTTCGACGCGCGGTTTGTAGTCCGGGTCTTCCCGCAGATAGTTGTTCGAAAGCAGCTCAAACCGGGCTTTTTTCGCGCCGGTCATCTTGTCTTCCGAACGGAATTCCATCCATTTGCCGCCGACACTGACGCCATCACCTTCGCCCTGGTAGGGGCTCATGGCACCCTCCTGGG
Source organism: Acidobacteriaceae bacterium (assembly GCA_003140075.1). Classification (GTDB taxonomy): domain Bacteria; phylum Acidobacteriota; class Terriglobia; order Terriglobales; family Acidobacteriaceae; genus Sulfotelmatobacter. The sequence continues at coordinate 287 of PLIO01000100.1, forward strand.
CGCAAGCCGCCACCGCCATCAAGATCAAACTCGCCAAAATGGCGCCCGCACTCAAGGCACACCGATTCTTATTGCGAAACCCGCTCATTGCTTTCAAAGTCCCCTCCCTAACAAGAACATCCTTACATATTGAACCCGGAAATCCTATAAAAGTTGCATGGTTTTACTCTTTTGCCACCCGGCCAGGGAACTCGATGCACAGAGTTCCGGGGATGGGGTTTTATAGCATGCTTCCGCTGATCGGCGGGCTGCCGCCTCGGCGGAGAAGGAGATACCGCGGAAGCCGGAGTTTGGGGCAATGTTCGCAACGCAGGTTCGATGGGGCGACTCATTGGCGACCGGTCCGATGGATACCCCGCTTGGCACTCCCTTAAATGATTACGTTGTTCTGCCGTGAGGTCTTCCCTATGCGGCCAGTTGGTGGTACGCTGCCCGCATAGATGTGGTGAGAAGACAGCTTATGCTGCGATTTCCCATAGGGTGCGAACCTATGTCGCGCGCAACTCGGAACCGAATCGTGCGCCGGATCTTTGACTGGATGGGACTGGCCCTGGCCAGCAGCCTTGTGGCTACGGCGCAGGTTTCGGTTACTACTTACCACTACGATAATTACCGCACCGGCTGGAATCAGAGCGAGACTACACTCACTGTGACTGCGGTACAGAGTTCGTCGTTCGGGGTGCTGGGAAAAGTTGCGTTGGACGATGAGGTCGATACCCAACCGCTGATTGTACCGGGTGTGACCATCACGGCGGGCGGATCCCCAGGAGTCTATACCGTGGTGTATGTGGTCACGGAGAACGACTCCATCTATGCGATCGATAGCACGACCGGCAAAATTCTATTGAAGCCGAATTTCGGGCCGCCGGTGACCGGCCCGCTGGGCTGCGGCGGGACGGCTAACGATGTGGGTATTAATTCGACACCGGTCATCGACCTGACCAGCAACACGTTGTACGTGATGATCTATAACCAGAGCTCGTCCGGGCCTGCGTACTGGCTGCACGCGCTCGATTTGGGCAGCCTGACCGACAAGGTGCCGCCGCAACTGGTGACCGCGTCGCACATGCTCACCAGCGGAACTACTTACACATTCAATGCCAAGTATCAGCGGCAGCGGCCCGCGCTGCTGTTATCGAATGGGAATGTGTATGCGGGCTTCGGCAGCTTCTGCGACTCCGCGCCGGCAAAATCTCGAGGCTGGATTCTGGGCTGGCAGACCGGGACTTTGACTCCGCTGGCCGGCAACCAACTCATGGACGCGCTGGCCACTTCGCCGGACAACTTTTTTCTCTCCTCGATCTGGATGTCGGGGTACGGACTGGCGACCGACGACTCCGGCAACATCCTGTTCGTCACCGCTAATTCGGATCCTTCGGGGACGACCTACGACGGCGTAAACAATATTCAGGAGAGCGTGGTCAAGGTATCTCAGGACCTGACCACGGTGCTCGACTTGTTCACCCCGAGCAACGTTGCGGCGCTGGATCAGGGAGATCTGGATTTCGGGTCGGGCGGGGTGATGGTTCTGCCCGATCAGCTTGGGATAGTCCCGGATCTGGCCGTGGCCGCGGGCAAGCAGGGGACGATGTTTTTCATGAACGAGGACGACCTTGGCGGATTCTCGACGCTTGCGAACAATGTTCTCGGCACTTACAGCATCGGGGATTGCTGGTGCGGGGAGTCTTATTATGTCGATCCGATGTATGGCCCGGCGGTGGTCGGCAGCGGCGGAAAAGCAGTCACACTGTGGGAAGTGGGGACCTCGTCTTCTCCGCCGACGCTGAGCAGCGTCAGCAGTTCCGCGGCCCTCGAAACCACTGGGTCGGGCTTTTTCACCAGCGTTTCTTCCAACGGCAGCACTTCCAACCCCATCATCTGGGCGGTCTCGCGGCCCACCGTCAATCAGACCAACATCCTGCTCTACGCCTTTGCCCCCGATCTTGGAGGCACAACCCTGCAGCAAATCTTTAAGGGAACTGCTGGCGTTTGGCCTCTTCGCGGCAACAACAGCAATCTGGTTCCAGTCGTAGCCAATGGCGAGGTATTCGTGGCTTCGTACAAGGAACTCGTGATCCTGGGATTGCGCAAGGGCAAGGGGGCTAAGGATTAGTCGGCTGGGCGCGGTACTCAGGGGATTGCCAGCCTGTGAAATTCTGCCGATAAAATAGCTTTGGCGGGGAGCGGGGAGGGGTGCGCTCGGGTTGAGATTCTTCTGGTTTGCCATGCTTTGTGGGTATCCCCCCCACCCCTCGCCGTGATTGGAATCATTGAGTTAGCGGGAAATTCCTTCCAAATCCGAAGGTCTAAAGAACTTAGATAGCAAAATACCTGAAACAAAGGAGTTAGGGGCGGACTTTGCTGTCGCCGCCGATTGCGATCTCTACTGCCTTTGCTGGGGCAATGATGAACGAGTCGGAAGTGGAGCGCAAGGTTAGATGTCACATCAGGGCTGTGGATTTCCACGAGGGGCGCTGGCAGGTGATCGGACGACGACGCGCACCTATGTGGGCCAGTCCCCAGCCGCCCACTTCTCGCAAAAGACGCGAGAAATTGGGCACCCCACAGTTTATTTTCGATGGGATACTTTATCGAAGTGGAGCCTAGACGTGGGCCACCCGCCGACCCCCTGCAGCTTGGCCTGACTATTGCAACTTATGAACCGTTATGGTGATGTGTCTTTTGAAGCCCGCTGCCCGTAATGGTGCATTAAACGGTTCGGTGTACATATCGTAGCTAGGTCTTTGGCCGGAGAGGTCAATATTGAATCCCCAAGACGACATCCCTCGTGGCATGGGGGCACACTTTCCACCCGACAATTCATCGCACATAGGACCAGTGCAGGAAAGGTTAAACTCATGCGGCGATGTGGGAGTAGTAGTGACGTTAGCATTCCCGAGCTGATCGACCTGCCCATACAGGAGACCGGAGTAAGAGGGGCTTCCAGTGCAGCCGTACAGTTCAGGGAATGTCACATTGAATTTCAGTGCTCCATCGATCGTTCCCTTGACTAGCCCATTGGTAATGGAAAAATGTACGGTTCCGGAATCGCTATACGTCGTTGGTCCTGACAGGCCTTGCGGCTGCGCGTGATCGTCCATTAGTTCCGAGGGAGCGCTGCCGATAACCTGAAATGTCCCAGACCATGTGCCAGAGCAGTACGGTGCCATCGACCGAATCTCGGCAAGAAGCTGTGCCAGGCTCTGGGATAAATCTGCCTGCTCTGCACCGAGGGGATCTCCAGCGAGGGGAGTGACGAGGGGCAAGAAAGGCAGTTCTTCAGTAGCAGCACTCTTGAGCCAGGCGACGAGTTGTTGAAATGAAGAGACTGTGAGTTGATCATCGATGTTCCTATCGACGCTACTGAGAACGGAGTCTGCGCTCGTCTGATCCAAAGCAGGGTTGAAGCGTGGAAAAAGCGGCTTTATGTCCAAAAGGGGCAAGTTGTACACGCAGTACCGATAGCTCAAAATCTGCTCGACCAATGCTCGGTCAGCGCTCCCAAGAGCCCATATTTTGAAGTCCCTAACACCCGAAGATGCGAGATCACTTACGATCTCGGCGATCTGCANNCAGCGCTCGGAGAAAGGGAACTGTAGGGCACAAAGTAGCTCAAGGTATGCTTGTTGGTATTGGGGTCACCAGTGATCTTCAGGGCATAAACCTTCGCGCCAGCTCCGCCCAGTTTCGATTCCTTTGCTGTTGGCTTGTAGAACTGGTTCGGATTTACCGTGATAGTGATTTCGGCGGTCGCCTTGGTTGGAAAGAGAAAAGAATAGCGAAACTTGTTCTTCTCAGGTCCTTGAGCCTCTTGAGTAATCCTGCTCTGAGCAAAATACCGCTCTGCGATTGAGGGGGTCTTTGCCGTCGGGGGCTTCGCAACTTGCGCTTTCGTTCGAACCGAAAAAGTCAATCCGGAAACCCATAGAGCGCACAAGAACCAGTGGAAATGGCGAGGAACAAGCATACGATCCTCAATTTGCTAACGGGAATTTTGCAGCGCCGGGCCGGATCTCCTAACCTGCGTCGCCATCATTCTACACATCTCCGGGATGGCTCGCGTTTGTGCTGTCCACAGGTAGGAAACTCGGGCATACAGCACCGATGTGGGGGCTGGCTGGCCCAGCCTTGTTCCTATCCCATCCGCGGTGACCCGCTTTTCTACTGCGTAATCTTGAGATCGATGTAGACCTGGGAGCGGTCGTCGAACTGGCTTACCGACTTGGTGTCGCTCTTGCCTTTGTCATGCTGGGCGTAGACTTCGTAGTCGACCGTGGCGGATAGGGCGGGGAAACGATAGGTGCCGTCCTGGCCGACGATGTAGCTCTTGACGGCGTGGGTGCGCGTGTTGGTCAGGTAGACGATGGCGCCGACGACTGGATTGTCCTGCTGGTCGAGCACTTTGCCGAAGAGCAGGCGGCCCTGGGACTTTTCTTTGTCGCCGGCGTGGGCTGGTACCGACAGGACGAGAAGCAGGGCGCAGGCGATGACAAGGACGTTGGTGATCGGCGGTCTGGCAGTCGTTGATCTGGCAGGCTTTGCTCTGGCGGTCACGCGGGGCGTTCCTCTTCGGCTGCTGAGTTTCACTTGTCTTCCCAAGTGAGGTGCAAGCCGATATCCACGCGTTCATCATACTCCACGTGGACAGGAACCTCCTCGACCAGATGCAGGCGGTGTCCGTCGGTGGTCTTGACGCCCTTGAGATCGGCTCCCACAATGTAGTCGTTCTTGCCGGCGGCGATGCGCTGGGCGAATTCGCCGGCATGGTCGGAATAGAGCTCCCACTTGGGCCGTTTATCGGGCACGCGGCGGATATTCACCTTCACGCCATAGACGGCGTGATTGTCGGGACCCCAGACGGTGCCGAAGATGAGCGCATAGGGATCCGTGGGTTTGAGGTTCTTGGATGTGGGCGCGGCATCGACAAGCGGCAAGACACGCGAGTTCAAGGCGGAGAAGCCGAGCACCAGCAACAGGCAAGGAAAAAAGGGCTGGGCGGCGAAGCGAATACGGCGAGCTTTAGGCGTCGTCACCGTCTTCGGTCTCCACTTCCTCTTCCTCTTCGACGTAGCCTTCTTCGACCGCCTTGAGTTCAAGCGGGCTGGTGGTGACTACTTCAAAGTCAGTGCCACACTCGGGGCAAGAGACGATCTCGCCCTCGTCAACCTCTTCTTCCTCGACATCGAGATTCGTTTCGCATTCGGGACAAAGAACCATGATTCCTCCGGCTGGGCCCATTCGATACCTTTGTTAGATACCACTGATAATATTTAGATTCTTCCCCGCTGGAGGTCAAGGGGCGGGGGCTGTAGAGGGTGAAATTTTTCATCCGGCGGTAATGTGCCGCCGTATTGACATTTCTTACACAGGAGGAGACATGATTTCTACTCACAAGAACAGACCGTGGCTTGGGGCTATTTCGCTGATGCTGGCGCTCGGTGCGGGAGCGCTGGCGCAAGGCGCTCCTGAACCCATGCCCGTGGATAACCGCGTAGCGGCTGCTCTGCAGCAGGTTTCGGCGGAACGGATTCGAGCGAATATCGAGAAGCTGGTGAGCTTTGGGACGCGGCTGACGATCTCCGCGCAGGACCCAGATTCGATCAAGGCGGGACATGGAGTTGGAGCGGCGCGGGAATGGATTAAGTCGGAGTTCGAGCGCTATTCCAAGGATTGCGGCGGCTGCCTGGAGGTGAAGACCGACAGCTTTACCGAACCGGCGGCCGATCGAATTCCTCAGCCCACCGTGATCACCAATGTTTATGCGGTTTTGAAAGGCACGGACGCGGAGAATGCAAAGCGCATTGTGCTGGTGACGGGGCACTACGATTCGCGACCCAGCGACACTCTCGACGTGAAGGCCGATGCTCCGGGGGCGAACGACGACGGCAGCGGAACGGCCGTGAGCCTGGAATGCGCGCGGGTGCTGAGCAAGCTGAAATTTCCGGCGACGATTATTTTTCTCACGGTCGCGGGCGAAGAGCAGGGGCTGAACGGAAGCCAGCATTTCGCGAAGATGGCGAAGGAACAGGGCTGGGACCTGGAGGCCGTGCTCAACAATGACATTGTCGGCGGAGACAAAAGCAAGGAGCAGGATCATTCGGTCGTGCGAGTGTTTTCCGAGGGCTTGCCGGCCGCGGCCACGGAGCAGGAGATTCGCCGGATTCGCGGGTTGGGCGGGGAGAATGATTCCGGATCGCGGCAACTGGCGCGCTATATCGCCGAAGTGGGGCGGGCTTACGATCCGGGCGTGAAGCCGCAGCTGGTTTTCCGGCTGGACCGGTATCTGCGCGGCGGGGACCATTATTCATTCAACCAGCAGGGCTTTGCCGCGGTGCGCTTTACCGAGTTTCGCGAGGACTTTCATCATCAACATCAGAACGTGCGCACAGAAAACGGCATCGAATACGGTGACCTGACGAAGTTTGTGGACTTCGACTATGTAGCGCACGTGGCCCGGCTGAATGCGGCGACACTGGCGGCGCTGGCAGCGGCGCCGGCGCCTCCGGCCAATGTGCATCTGCTGGCGAAGGACCTGGAGAATGACTCAACCTTGAAGTGGGAGGCGGCGCCGGGAGGGCTGGCGACGGGATATGAAGTTCTGTGGCGGGCAACGACCAGTCCGGAATGGGAGTACGTCCTAAAGATTGGCAACGCCACTCGTTGGACGCTGAACCTTTCCAAGGACAATGTCATCTTTGCAGTAAGGGCAATGGACGCGCAGGGGCACCGGAGCCTGCCGGTGGTGCCCTTGCCGGAACGCTGAGTTGGGTATCTACTGCTAAGAGGAGCGTGTGACTTGCGCGGTCGTGAAATGACATTGAGCTTCCCGCCCTTCACTCGGGCGGTGATCTGGCTGCTGGGGATCAATACGGCAGTGTTCCTGGCGCTGTCGGCCTTCGGTTCGGCGCCGGTGAGGGATTGGGTGGAGCTGTATCTGGGGCTTGTCCCCAGCATGACAGTGTTCCACTTCGCGATCTGGCAGGTTGTCACCTACAGCTTTATTCACTTCACGTTCTGGCATTGGTTTGGAAACATGCTGGGGATTTGGATGTTTGGCGCAGCCTTCGAAAGCTCGTGGGGAACGCGCCGTTTCCTGGAATTATTCTTCGTGGGCGTGGTGGGAGCTGCGCTCACCACGATAGTTTTTTCCTTCACCCACATTCTCACGACTCCGAACACGGTCACGATCGGCGCTTCCGGCGGCGTCTTTGCCGTTCTCATGGCTTTCGGCCTGGTTTTTGGCGAGAACGAAATCATGATGATTCCGTTCCCTTTCCTGATCAAGGCGAAGTATTTCGTGCTCATCCTGATTGTGGTGACGGTGGCATTTGCCATCGGCGACCGGGGAGGGGTTGCGTACCTGGCTCATCTCGGCGGCTTGCTCTTCGGCTATCTTTACGTGAAGTTCGCGCCGGGTCGAGGTCTGTCGGGGCGGTTCTCGCTCTCGGAGTGGTGGTACGGATTGAATAATTCCTATTATCGATGGAAACGGCGGAAGGCGGCGAAGAAGTTCGAAGTTTATATGCGCAAACACGACCGTGACGTGCACTTCGACGAACACGGCAACTACATTCCGCCGGACGACGATCCGCGCAAGGGCAACGGCGGGTCGAAATCTGGGTGGGTGAACTAGATTCATCGGCCACGGATGAACCTCTTGCGAAGATTCTTCGTGGACCCTGAAACCTCCGCAATCCAGCCTTTCTGGCGGGGACAGCTTTTTCTATTCGATCAGCCGCCGGCACCAACGTTTTCTCCAACTCAAGGCCTCAAGCTCTTGTTGGTCTTTCTCTTCATGGAAGGAATTGCGCGCCGCAGTCTCGACGCTGGCGCGCGGTGGGTGAGCCTCGCTGGGCGTGAGTGGTGGCCGCTGCTGCAGATGAGCCTCTGGACCGCGTTGGCCTGCTGGCTCGTAATCGCTTTTGCTGGGGTGCGCCTGTCTGAGCTAGGTCTGTATTCGTGGCTACGCTGGTCAAAAACGGAGAAATTCTGTTTCCTGCAGATCGTGCCGATCACGATCGGCGTGTTCTCCTTCGCTCAGTCCGCGAGCCTGAAGCTACTGTGGACGCGGCCTCACTTGGGCGAGATTGGTTTGTTCATCTTTGTACCGAAGATGATTTGGGGGATGTATCAAGAGTTGCTTTATCGCGGCATACTGCAAACCGAACTGGTTCGCCGCTGGGGAACTGTCCCAGGGATATTCGCCGGCAATCTGATATTCACGTTTGGGCCGCTGCACTTCTACCACTTCCGGGCAGCAGCGAAGAATCCATCCCACCTATGGATATTTGCGGCGATCTTCGCGATTGGCTTGCTCTTTGCAATCATCTTCAAGCGCTCCGTCAATCTGTGGATTGTCGGGACCATGCACGGCCTCGGGGACTGGTTCATCGATGGGTTAGCCCAAGTTTCACGAATGGTACGCTGACCTAAGGAATAAACTCTTCAAACCGCAAAAAACGCCTGGAATTCCGCAAGTACTTTTTCTGTCAGTTCTCCCCGCTTGGCTTTGCCTTTGAATCCTAAGTCGTGGCCCACGCCTTCGACCATCAGAAGCTTGGTTTTCGCGGGAATTAGCTTTAACGACTGTTCGATTTCCGCGATCGAGCCGAAGGGATCGCGCGTGCCTTGGACGAAGAGAGCAGGCGTGCGCAGATGGAAAAAATGCTGGGTGCGAAGCTGGTCGGGTTTGCGTGGCGGATGCAGCGGATAGGAAAGCAGGAGTAAGCCGGCGGCTGGTCCCGCTTCTGCCGGCGCTTCTTCCGAAACAAGCTCGGCGCACAGTATGCTCGATTGCCGTCCGCCATAGGAATGTCCGCCAAGGTAGTGGCGGCCGGTGGCCAGATTTTTGAGGGCCGCGAGGGCATTCTTCAGGCCGGCGCGGTCGCGCTTGGCGTCGCCCGGTCCGGGCGGACCGTAGGGGCGATCCTGGCGATACGGCAGATCGCATCGCAAGACGATGAATCCGGCGTTCGCAAAAGTCTCGGCCAAGGCGACCAGCAGAGGAGCCTGGCAATTCGATCCGGCGCCGTGCGTCAGAACAAGGCCGCTGCCGTTGGAATTGGCGGGGCGATGCAGGAGTCCGCGCACGAACGGGTCCACAGAAACATCGGTAAAAACCTGAGGGCTGGATTCGGCAGTCATGCTTGTAGGCCGATCTCTTCCAGCCTCTCGTAGACTTTTAGAATTTCAATCTCATTTCCCAGGCGGGCCCAGCAGCGAAGCAAGTCGGGGTCTTCCAGAGCGGTGCGGCGGGCCTGCTCGGAGTTCCAGTAGCGAAGCAGCATGTAATGGGAATCGCCGCTGCGGTAAAGGAGGTCGCGGCCATAACCCTTGCTGGAGACGATTGCATTTAGTTCGCGGATCGTCGCCAGCGAAGCGGCGTCCATGCCGGGCAGAGCCTTCCAGATCGCCACAGAGAGATATTCCTGCGACATACTCCAGCGATTATAGCTTCTGACGCGGGGCAGTGCGCTTGAGAGTGGAGTGCGCGGCAGCGCCAGCTTCTTCCTGCGTGACCGTGTGCAAGCGCATGAAGTTGGTGGAACCGGAAGACTGGCGCGTACCGGCGACCACTCCCAGCACATCGCCGGGCTTGAGCAATCGGCGGGTCAGCAAGTCTTTTTCGGCGACACGAACCATGTCCTCGGCCGAGAGCGCCGGGGCGCACTTCATGGGATGCGCACCCCAATAGAGGTTGGTGCGCTGGGCTACGGTAGCGTTGGGAGTAAAGGCGAAGATGGCCGCCTGGGGACGATATTTCGAAATCATGCGGGCGGTGTTGCCGGTCTCGGTGAAAACCGCGATTGCGCCCATGGGCAAGTCCTCCGCCGCGTGCGCGATCGATTCGCAGATGGTCTCGGCCACGGAGAGGCCGCGATGCTCGCGGCGGCGGCGGGAGTGGGTAAAGGCTCCCATGTTGCTCTCGGCCTCGATCACGATGCGCGCCATCATGGCTACGGCCTCGCGAGGGTAGCGGCCACTAGCGGTTTCCGCCGAAAGCATGACCGAGTCGGAGCCATCGAAGATGGCGTTGGCCACGTCGCTGGCTTCGGCGCGCGTGGGACGCGGATTCTCGATCATCGACTCGAGCATCTGCGTGGCTGTGATCACCGGCTTACGCCACTCGGCGGCGCGGCGGATCACGTGCTTCTGAATGACCGGAACTTTTTCCGGCGCCATCTCCACGCCCAGATCGCCGCGAGCCACCATTACGCCGTCGGAGGCTTCCAGTATTTCTTCGAGATGGTCGATGGCCTGCGGCTTCTCCAGTTTGGCGATTAAAGGAGTGTCGCCGCCGTAGCCCACCACGATTTGCCGGACCATGTTCACGTCGGCGGCAGAGCGGACAAAGGAAAGCGCAACCGCGTCTACGCCGTGCTTGAGGCCAAACTCGAGATCTTTGCGGTCTTTTTCGGTCAGAGCAGGAATCGACAGAGCGGTACCAGGCAGGTTGATGCCTTGATGCTCGCCCAGAGTGCCACCATTCAGGACGTCGCAGACTACGTCTTTGCCACGGACAGTGCGCACTCGCAGTTCGATGAGGCCATCGCGCAAGAGAATGCGCGCTCCAACGCCAACTTCGCGGGCGAGATCAGGGAAGGTGGTGGAAATACGAGTGGGCGTGCCGGCAATATCACGCGGAGTAATGATCACGGCTGAGCCGCTCTTCAGAAGAATCGGCTCGCGGCCTTCCAGCCGTCCCGTGCGGATCTTGGGGCCTTGCAGATCCTGCAGGACGCAAATGGTGCGGTCTTCCTTTTCCGCGGCGCGGCGCAGACGTTCGATGTTGCGGGCGTGATCCTCATGCGTGCCGTGAGAAAAATTCAGGCGGGCAACATCCATGCCGAGACGAAGCAGGTCGCGCATCGCGGCCTCAGAGTGGCAGGCTGGACCGATGGTGCAGATGATCTTGGCGCGGCGCGCGCCGGGAATTCCGACGGGTGCGAGGGATAAAGGGGAACTCTCCGCGCTGGGGGAGCTCTCTGCGGCGAGTTCTGGCTTGCGTGGTTTCATCGGTTCCAGGCTGGGATTCTGCTCAATTCAAGCTCGTTCAAATCAAAGAAGCCTATTGTAATTGTTGGAGAGCTCTTAATCCGCGCGAACTTCAGCGAACAATGCAATGGCTTTCATTTGAATTTCCTTCACCCATAGAAGATCGGCACATTCCCGCTTTTCTGCAGTGCCCTTATTCTTTTGGCTTGCTTACACTTTCGCGTGATTGATGGCGGTCAGTTCTTTTCCCAGCATGGCGCGAGGGAAGATCATGGCGTTGAATTCCGCGCCCACGAGGATAACGAGGGAAACCATGTACATCCAAACCAGCAGGGCGATAGCGGCGCCGAGCGAACCGTAAATTATGCTGTAATCGGCATAGTGCTGCAGGTAGAAGCCAAACAGCAGCGTCGACGAGAACCACATGGCGGTAGCGAGCGTTGCTCCCGGGATTACGCTGTGCCAGGGCTGCGTTCGCGGGACGGCGTGGTGATAGATGAGCGCGATTACCGCAATGCTGGTAAGGGTGGCGATCAGCCAGCGCAGGCAGGTCCACATCAGCAGGATGTAGGGGCTGAATTCGCGCGCGGTGTAGAACAGAATGTCGGTTTCGATCTTGCTGCCGAAAGCTACCAGGAGGGTGGAAAAGGTCATGGGGACAAGAGCGAAAACGACCAGCAAGAATGAAATCATCCGTTCCTGCACCAGGCCCCAGATCTTCGGCAGTTCGTAACAGCGGCGGAAGCCTTCCATCCAGGAGATCATCACGCCGGAGGCGGTCCACAAGGTCAGCAGAGATGTCGTGATGAGGAGGCTCACCGGGCGTTGCGTCGCGCTTCGCAGAAAACTCATTGCCGTGTTGCTTCCCGCCGGCAAAATACGGGATAGAGCATAGGAGACTTCCCGCAGGTACGGTGCGCCCTTGCGGGAAGTGGCCAGCACGGATCCCACGACCAGGAGAGCGGGGAAGAAAGTAAGAATCGAGGAATAGGCGGAAGCTTTGGCGATAGAAAAGGCGTCGTGCTGGAAAGCACGCCACAGAGCCAGCCGCAGAAGGCGCAGGAAACGAAGCATCGCTGGTCCTAGCTTAGGGCCGGGAGGGGCGGGACGCAAACAGGGAAGTGGAGCAGGTTCCTCAATCGGCAATCGTTGTGGGTTTGCGTGCATGGATAAAGAGTTACTGTCATCTTGAGCGGAGTTGCCTTTCGCGAAGCGAAGGGCAACGGAGTCGAAAGATACCTTGGGTCCTCACCGGCGCTTACCCAGACCTTTCGCCACTGCACCTGAACTGGTCAGCTGCGTCGTGAGAACTCCCGTACAGGCTCAGCCAAGTATGTGCGGGTAGGGATCCTTCGACTATGCAGGTGCTTCGCTTTCGCGAACCACCTGCTCCGCTCAGGATGACAAAGAGCGGAGATACGCATACTCCGACAAAGAATTACGGGGGCGAATCGATCCGCCCCCGGTATGTCTCTGTTTGGCTTACTCCGCCGCCAGTTCCTCGGTTTCGCCCTCGTGGCGCATCATCTCGAGAGCGCGCTCGGCCTCTTCGTAAGCTGCCGAAACTTCCGCCTGTACCTTGGCTGCGGCCTCTTCCATTTCTGGCGAGAGGCGCACGTTGCGGTAGTACTCCATGCCGGTGCCGGCAGGGATGAGGCGGCCGACGATGACGTTCTCCTTGAGGCCGCGCAGGTGATCGACCGCGCCCTGAATCGAGGCTTCGGTAAGCACGCGTGTGGTCTCCTGGAAGGACGCCGCCGAGATGAACGAATCGGTCGAGAGCGAAGCTTTGGTGATGCCGAGGAGCAGCGGGCGTCCGGTAGCCGGCTTGCCGCCTTCCTTGATCACGCGCTCGTTCTCTTCGCGGAAGCGGAACTTATCCAGTTGCTGCTCCAGCAGGAAGGTAGTGTCGCCCACGTCCTCGACCTTCACCCAGCGCATCATCTGGCGGACAATCACTTCGATGTGCTTGTCCGAGATGTTGACGCCCTGCAAGCGGTAGACTTCCTGGATTTCGTTCACCAGGTAAGACTGCAGCTCTTTTTCGCCGAGCACGGCCAGGATGTCGTGCGGGTTGAGCGGGCCGTCCATGAGCGGTTCGCCCGCCTTGACGCGTTCACCTTCCTGCACGTTGATGTGAACGCCGCGCGGCACCGAATATTCTTTTTCCGTGCCGTTGTCGGCCTGGACATACAGTTTGCGCTGGCCCTTGGAGACTTCGCCGAACTTTACCGTGCCATCGATCTCGCTGATGACGGCGGTTTCATGCGGCTTGCGGGCTTCGAACAACTCGACCACACGCGGCAGACCACCGGTGATGTCTTTGGTTTTGGTGGTTTCGCGAGGGATCTTGGCCAGCACGTCGCCGGGGAAAACCGTGTCGCCGTCCTGCACCATCAAGTGAGCGCGGGAAGGCATGAGGTAGCGCTTGCTGCTCTTGCCTTTGACCACGATCGCGGGCTGGCGCTTCTCGTCGGGCGAATCGGCCACGACGTGCCGCGACAATCCGGTAACCTCGTCCACTTCTTCGTGCAGCGTGACGCCCTCCTGCAAGTCCTTGAACTGCGCCGCGCCGCCGATTTCGGTGAGGATGGCGAAAGTGTAAGGATCCCACTCGACCATCACTTTGCCTTGCTGCACTGCGTCGCCGTCGTTGACCTTGAGCTTGGCGCCGTAAATCACGGAGTAGCGCTCGCGCTCGCGGTTCTTCTCGTCCACGATTGCGATCGAGCCCTGGCGGTTCATCACCACCAAGTCTCCGGATTTCGATTTAACCGTCTGCAAGCCGACGAAGCGCACGGTGCCGTTGTTCTTGGCATCGAGCCGCGATTGCTCGGAAACTCGCGACGCGGTGCCGCCGATGTGGAAGGTACGCATGGTAAGCTGCGTTCCCGGCTCGCCGATCGACTGCGCGGCGATCACACCGGTGGCTTCGCCCAGTTCGACCAGGCGGCCTGAAGCCAGGTTACGGCCGTAGCACATGACGCAGACGCCGCGTTTCGATTCGCAAGTGAGCACCGAGCGGATTTTTACCCGCTCGATTCCAGCGGCCTGAATCGATCCGGCCAACTCTTCGGTGATCTCGTTGTTGATGTCGACGATCACATTGCCGTCGTAGTCTTTGATTTTTTCGAGCGAGACGCGGCCCACAATGCGGTCGCGCAAAGGCTCGATAATTTCGCCGGCTTCGACGATACCCTGGACGTAAATACCGTCCACGGTGCCGCAATCGTATTCGCTGATGATGACGTCCTGCGCCACATCGACGAGGCGGCGCGTGAGGTAACCGGAATCGGCCGTCTTGAGCGCGGTATCGGCCAATCCCTTGCGGGCGCCGTGCGTCGAGACGAAGTATTCCAGCACCGTCAACCCTTCACGAAAGTTGGCCGTGATTGGCGATTCGATGATTTCGCCGGAAGGCTTGGCCATCAGTCCGCGCATGCCGGAGAGCTGGCGAATCTGCTGTTTCGATCCGCGAGCGCCGGAATCGGCCATGACGTAAATCGGATTAATGAAGCCTTCCTTGTCGCGCCGCTGCATCTGGCCAAACATCTCGTCGGCAACTTTTTCCGTGATCGCCGACCAGATTTCGATGACCTTGTTGTAGCGTTCGCCGTTGGTGA
>PLIO01000039.1 GCA_003140075.1 Acidobacteriaceae bacterium
ATCCCGATTTTTCAGGGTGGCCGCGTGAAAGCGGATGTTGAACAGGCCGATGCCGCGCTCAGCCAGCGAGAAGCGGAATATGCCGATGAAAAAGGTGCGGTCGAACTTGACGTACGACAAGCCTACGTCGACTTGCAGGTGGCCACCGAGCAGATGGCGGTCGCGATAGAGAATCGCAAAGTGGCTGCCGAAATTCTTACCCAGTCGCTCGACCGGTTCGCCGCCGGGGTTACGAATTCAGTTGAAGTTGTGCAATCGCAAGAGACCGTCGCCTCGGCGGAGCGGGACTATGTCAGCACTCTCTTCTCTCTCAATCTGGCTCGGATCAGCCTTGCCAGAGCGACCGGACAAGCCGAACAGTTTATTCCGAACATGCTGAAAGGAAATTGACCATGCCTGCCACTACTGACGAAGAAGCGAAAGATCAGAAGCCGCAAGAGCTCGATCAGAAGAGCGAGAAAAGGCAGTCCGCACCCGGCGACCAGGGAAACAAATCGCAAGGCAACGGTCACAACGATGGGGGCCGGAGGGAAGGCGATCAGAAAGACAAAGATCAGAAAGACAAAAGCGATTCCGGAGAGAAGGACGACGACAACAAGGGAAAGAAGGACGACGACAAGAAAGAAGAAGAGAAGAAGCCCGTTGACCCCGCCACCAAACGGCGACGAATCATTATCGGAATAGCTGTCGGGGTCGTTGTGCTCGTGGCTGGGATCGCGTGGTGGCTCTACTCTCGCACCTACGAGTCGACGGATGACGCGCAAATCAACGGGCACCTCAACGCCATAGCCTCACGCGTGGCCGGGACGGTCAAGGCGGTCTATGTCGAAAATGACCAGCCGGTGAAGGCAGGCCAACCCCTGGTCGATCTGGATCCGAGCGACTACCAGGTCTTGGTGGAGCAGGCCCGTGCGGACTATGAACAAGCCGTCGCTCAGGAGGCTGCGGAAGGTCCGAACGTCCCCATCACGGTGACTTCCAACCGAGCCACGGTGGATACGGACGTGCAGCAGGTTGTCAATGCGGAGGCGGCAATCGCCAGCGCTCAACGCGACTACGACAGCAATTCCGCAAAGCTGCGTCAGGCTGAGGCGAACAACCGGAAAGCCCAGTCCGATCTGGTGCGCTACAAGAAATTGGTCGACCAGGGAGAAATCTCTTTATCCGACTATGACCAATACGTTTCGAATGCAGGTGGGGATGAGGCGGCAGTCGAGGCGAGCCGATACGCAGCCGCGTCTTCGGAACAGATCGTCGAGGAGAAAAAAACGATATTGCGCCAGCAGCAGACCAAACATTCCGAGGACAAGGCCAACTTACCCCGTCAGCTCACGGTCCACAAGGCAACCGTCGATTCTCGCAAAGCGAGCGCGGACGCGGCAAAAGCGCAACTGGATACGGCTCTGCTCAACCTGAGCTACTGTCACATCGTGGCGCCGGTCGACGGGATCGCGAGCCAGCGCAGTGCGGAAACAGGCGGCAGAGTTTCGCAAGGGCAGCAGCTCATCGTGGTGGTTCAGATTTACAATCTTTGGACGACTGCGAACTTTAAGGAGACACAACTCCGAAAAATGCACGTGGGCCAGCACGTGACCATCGAGGTGGACTCACTCGATGAGTCGTTTGATGGCGAGGTGGAGTTTATGCCAGCCGCTACTGGAGATCGATCCAGCCTGTTCCCGCCCGAGAATGCAACCGGCAACTACGTCAAGATCGTACAACGGCTGCCCGTGCGGATACGCTTCAACCCGAATCAGCGCGACCTGGACAAATTGCGCCCCGGCATGTCCGTCGAGCCCAAGGTCCACTTGGATTGACGACACCCTGACTTTCAGAGCGAGTTCCCTCACCCCAGATGGTGAGCACCGACCCGCTCTGAGAGGCTCGCAGCAGCGGAGAATGGTTCGATTTCGTTTTCGGTTCGAGCAGCGAATCTGAACTATCTGCTAAACGGGACCGCTCCAATCTATATGCTGGCCGTCTTTGTGCAGTTAGGGACTGGTTCTCATCGAACAACACTCTGCGGTTGAGCTAACGTTGACGTGTGGTATCGAGAGGGGCGACTTGATGTTCAAGTGGGAACTGCATGAGGCGGTGCTCCGTTCCCACGACCGGCGCTTCGCGGCGTCTAGTGTTTGAAAGTGACACTTTGGAGATATGGGAGTTATGAAACGAGCCTGGAGACGGTTCTCGGTTGCAGCAGTGGTCATCGTCTGCACAGCTGGAGTTTCTCTTGCCCAGACGCCTGAAGACGCGCTGAAAAAGGGGTTTGAAAACCCGCCCAGCACTGCGCGACCGCGCGTGTGGTGGCACTGGATGAATGGGAACATTACGCAAGAAGGCATCAAACTCGATCTTGAGTGGATGCATCGGACCGGGATTGCGGGGTTCCAGAACTTCGACGCAGCACTGCAAACACCGCAGGTTGTCGAAAAGCGCCTAGTCTATATGACACCAGAATGGAAGGACGCCTTCAAGTACGCGATCGGCCTCGGGGACCAATTAGGAATGGAAATGGCGATTGCAGGTTCTCCCGGTTGGAGCGAAACGGGTGGACCCTGGGTGACGACAGCTCAAGGAATGAAGAAGTACGTCTGGTCCGAAACGATCTTGGATGGCGGAAAGCCATTCGTGGGCAAGATTGCTCACCCTCCCAGCACCACTGGAGTTTTCCAGAATCTTGGCGTTCACGAACAGGTTGGACCACCGGCGCCACCCTTGCCGGAGCTGTATTCGGACGCCGTAGTCATAGCGTTCCGGCTTCCTTCTGGCTCATCTGGGCTAGCAACAGAGCAGGCCAAAATCACTTCCAGCGGCGAGGGACTGGACCCGGCAATGCTGAGTGATGGAGATCTGGAGAAAACCACCAAAGTGCCCTTCCCGACTCCTGGGTCGGATTCCTGGATTCAGTTCGAATACCCTACGCCGCATACGATTCGCGCGGTAACGTTTGTGACAAAGGAGCCGGGATTCATCCAGGAATTCGTCAGCGGGATTCCCGAGAAGACCCTCGATGCCAGCGACGACGGGCAAAGGTTCCACAGGGTAGCCAGCCTGAGCGGAGGCAGAGCGCCTGAACACACCATCTCATTCGATCCGGTAACAGCCAAGTACTTCCGAATTA
>PLIO01000013.1 GCA_003140075.1 Acidobacteriaceae bacterium
CACACAAGTATGTCCCGTCGCGCCGTAGGATCACATACACCGGCTGTTGCCATGCCGGTTTCGACGAGAAATGCATTGGCCTTTTCTCGCGACGATTCACGAGGGCAAACAGCCCGTTTGCCAGGCAAGGATGTAGAACATCCTGTTTGCCCCCGATCCAGAAGAAGTCATCCAGAGAAGCGTCGTCCAGGTCAGAAAGTGCCACGATGGATTCCCGCAGGAAGAACGGAATTTCCTCGCATCGTTCAACCATGTGTTCAAGGAAACCGTTCCGAACTTGAATGTTGTTGTCGTCTGACTTCTCAATGGACTCCGTGTCTAGAACTCTGTGAACGAGATGATCGAGAATCCGCTCCGTGCCGGCCTCTGCCAAGACAATTCCAATTCCCTTCAGAAACGTGTGAAATTGCAGACCGTACAACGAGCAGAGAGTAATCGCTTTGTGAAAGTGACGCGGTGGCGTGTTAGAGAGCTCGTAGTCGCAAAGAGAACTGGGAGAAACAAAATATCTGTCATCCCCAAGCAGACCTGCGATCGTTCGACTCATCCTCGCAACCTCCCTCAGGGATAGATGCACCTTGGTACGTGAGGCGCGGAGGAGTGGACCAATTTTCTTGTGCGTGACAAGCAGTTGCGGCTTCCAATGTTTTCCTAAGTCTCTTGGAACTTCCGGCTGATCGGTATGAAGCATAGGTCGAATTTCGATATCCACAACGCCAACAATCCGCGCCTCGCGGGGAACCCTCAGTTCGACTTGAGCATAAGAGAACAACGTACCGATCGGAACGATGATGCCCTTTTCGACAACACGCAAACGGCAACAAAAGAGCCCCTTGTTGTGTTCGATCAGAAATATTTGGGTGGACGTTGCGCCATTTGTCTTAGGGATACAACCGTTCGAGAATCTTGGATTAACGCGGACAATGCTTCCGGGAATCAGGTCAGGGAAAGCCAGGGCGTCTTGGCGCCCGATCCTTGCGTACAAGAAGCCTCTGTTGCTGATTTCGGAGAGGAAACGAAGTCGCCTGGGACTGACGAGTTGCAGGAGCTGTGCCAGAGGTGCAATCGGAGGCACAAGACCGCCGCGAGCTCGGTTTCGGAACCAAGGAATCCACGCATCGTCATCGACCAGAGAGGAATCGAGCAGCATCGTGCGCTTTGAAGGTAGGAGAACCTGGAATCGGGGAATGTCTTCGAGGTTACATCCCAACACGCGCAGCCAATCAGAGAACCGGTAGCCGGAGATCTGGCTGAGTGCAAACACCTGATGAAGGCTTGGACTGAAGGTTCCCAGCCGGAACTCATGGTAAAGAGTGTGGGGAAGGAAGTAGGGCGAAGAACGACCGAGTCGCGCCGCAGATAGTTGCGATACACGAGAGAGCGTGAGGTTTTTGCTCGCGAGGATGGACCGGACTCGCTCAGCGAGGTCGGCGCCTCTAGCGGAATTTGGCTTGATGCCCACGGCTATGCCCCTGGCTATGTCTTTCCCGCGAGGCGTGCGTTGTTGCCCGTCGGCTCTAGCCGCAGAAATGGTCGTACGCAGATGGGTTGTGTGAAAACAAAACGAATCCAGGCCGCATCCCAACTGCAAGCTCGCGGAGATTTGTTCGGTATAAATCCGAGTTCGCAAACCGTCATAAACGTTTGTAACCTGTCCCAGATTGGGGACAGCAGGACCCGAACCGCTAAGAAACAGGATGGTTCGGATGACCTAGGCGAGAATGCATTGGTCAGATAGGTGGCCAGAATCGAGGTCAGACGGGATGAATCCCCGCCAGCAGCACAGGCTTTGACGCGAATGACGCGAATTCCGTTTTTCCGAAATGGTCTATTAAACCTGTGGACAAGGCTCAAAAGTGCGGTAACATACTTCAACTCCTGAGGTTGCAGTACGATGTTGGCCCCGACATCGGCCGCGGATGCTGGTAAGCGGCTCAGAGCTGCGCGGGAACGTTTGTGCCTGTCCATACGCGAAGTGGAAGACCTCAGTCGCGACATCTCCCTCAAGATGAACGCTCCGGACTTCTTCATCTCACGCACTTGGCTGGGCGCTCTCGAAGCGGGAAAGCTCAAACTCAATATCTATAGACTTCAAAGTTTGAGCCTGATCTATAGGCTGGGCCTCGACGAGATTTTGTCGTTCTTCGGCGTTGATATCCGCGACGCTGGCACCGAACAAAAACTCGTGGGGTTACCGCACACTTACTTGCTGACGCCGACGCTTGGAGGCGCGAAGAGTTCACTGGTGGCCCCATTGGAACTCCGAGAGAAGGTCGATTTCGGCAATACCAACTTAGTCTCGCGGATGTTCGAGAGCTGGGGCGAGATCCCAGTCACACTGCTCCAGCACATGGACTGGCGAAATTCCCTTTACGGATATATCGGGATCGAAGACCGCACGCTTTACCCAATGCTGAGACCCGGTTCGTTTGTGCAGATCGACTCCCAGCAGACGAAGGTCGAAACTGACGGCTGGCACGACGAATTTGAGAGACCAATCTATTTTGTCGAGCTTCGAGATAACCTATACGTGTGCAGCTGGTGCGAAGTAAACGGGAGCCAGTTGATGCTTCTTCCCTCGGCCCAATCTGGAAAACAGTCGAGACATGTTCGGTACCCAGGAGACGCGGACATTCTGGGTCGCGTTACCGCAGTCACGATGCGCATTGCAGAGATGCGCGGACTCTAGCAGGCTGCGGAAAAATGGA
>PLIO01000171.1 GCA_003140075.1 Acidobacteriaceae bacterium
TGCACGCCATCCAGCCCATCAGCGACGAGGAGGTCCTGATCCGCTCTGTGCGCGGACAATATGGAGAAGGCACCCTGGGCGCGGAGCACGTTCCAGCCTATCGCGCAGAAAGCGACGTTCCCCCGGATTCACGGACGGAAACCTTTGTCGCCATGAAACTGCTCATCGACAACTGGCGTTGGGCCGACGTTCCTTTCTATCTGCGCACGGGAAAGCGCATGCCGGCGCGCAACACGCACATCGTGATCCAGTTCCGGCAGGCTCCGTTTGTGTTGTTCCGCGATACTTCCGTGCAGCAGTTGATGCCGAATCAACTGGTGCTGCACATCCAACCGGAAGAAGGCATTTCGCTGCAATTCGCGGCAAAGGTGCCGGGGCCGGTGATGCGGCTGGGAACGGTGGACATGAACTTTGAATATCAGGAATACTTTGGCAAGCAGCCCAGCACCGGCTATGAGCGGCTGCTGCACGATTGCATGATCGGCGACCAGACACTGTTTCAGCGTGCCGACATGGTGGAAGCGGGCTGGAGCGTGGTAAATCCTGTGCTGGATCTCTGGAAGGCGCTGCCGCCGCGGAACTTCCCGAATTACGCGTCGGGCACCTGGGGGCCGAAAGAGGCCGATGAACTATTGGAGCGCGACGGCCGGCGCTGGAGGAATTTCGAGAAATGATCCTGGCCGGCGATATTGGAGGAACGAACGCTCGACTGGCCTATTTCCAGCCCCAGAACGGACACCTTCGCCTGATTTCCGAGCGCGTGTTTCCCAGCCGCGAATACGGCGGGCTCGGCGAAATTGTCTCCAAGTTTCTGCAAGACGCAGCCGCCAAGCCCGAGATTGCCTGCTTTGGAATTGCGGGGCCAGTGCACAACGGGCGCGTCGAAACCTCGAATCTTCCCTGGGTGATCGAGCAGGCCCGCCTGGCGAAACAGATCCAACTGCCCGCTACTCTGCTGATCAATGATCTCGAAGCAAACGCTTGGGGCATCGGAGCTCTCAGCCCGCAAGATCTTATCGCGCTCAATCCGGGAGAACCGTCTGTGGGCAATCAGGCAGTCATCGCGCCGGGAACCGGACTGGGAGAAGCCGGATTGTTCTGGAACGGCAGTCAACACCAGGTTTTCGCCTGCGAGGGCGGACACTCGGATTTCGCACCCCAGGGAGATTTGCAAATCGAACTGCTGCGGTTTCTGGCGGGTCGTTATGGACATGTCAGTTACGAACGCGTTCTGTCGGGACCAGGCCTGGTCAACGTGTATGAGTTTCTGCGCGGAAAAGGCTGTGGGGACGCTGCGGACCTCGGGCCGGAAGCGTCAGCTGTCGCAATTTCACATGCGGCTCTGAGCGGAACCAACGGGTTGGCTGAGCAAGCGCTCGATCTCTGGATTTCGGTTTACGGCGCTGAAGCTGGCAATCTCGCTCTCAAAGCGATGGCGACCGGCGGAATCTTCCTGGGCGGCGGCATCTCGCCTAAGATTCTCCCGAAACTCACGGGCCCGGTGTTTATGCGTGCTTTTCTCGATAAAGGAAGATTGCGCCCGCTGCTGGAAGGTATTCCGGTGCAGGTCATCACCAACGATAAAGCAGGGTTGCTGGGTGCAGCGCGATGCGCTGCCGCAAAGTCCAGCAACGACCGCGTGGAGGTAATGTGAGTGCGTCCCTCGACCTGCGCAGGCTGACCACGCCGCAGGATCTTTTTCAGGCGGCTGCCGAGGAAGTCCTTCGTTCCGCGGCCGACGCAATCACGCAGCGGGGACGATTCACGATTGCACTCTCGGGTGGATCGACCCCTCGAAACCTGTATACCCTGATCGCGGCCAACGCCAGCACCACCTTGCCCTGGGACAAAATGTTCTTTTTCTGGGGCGATGAACGCCACGTTCCGTTGACCGACCCGGAGAGCAACTACCGCATGGCGAATGAGACTTTTCTGTCGAAGGTTCCGGTTCCGCCGGCCAATATTTTTCCTGTACCGGCTGAGAATCAGGATGCCTCCGCGGCGGCGCAAACCTACGAGGACACTCTGCGAAAGTTTTTTGCCTTGCAGCCCAGCGAATTTCCCCGCTTTGATCTGATCCTGCTGGGTTTGGGGCCGGACGGACACGCCGCGTCACTCTTTCCCGAGACGGCGGCGTTACAGGAGAAATCCCGGCTGGTGGTGGCCAACAGGGTAGAGAAACTGAACACCAGCCGGATTACTTTCACGCTGCCGGTGCTGAATGCAGCCCGCTGTGTAGCGTTTCTAGTCAGTGGAGCCGATAAGGCCGCGGTTCTGCATGAAGTACTGGAAGGCAATGCCCCAGGCGAGAAATATCCCTCCAAACTGGTACGGCCGAATAAGGGCAAGCTGATCTGGTTCGTGGATCGGGCTGCGGCCAGCCAATTGTCGACCGCTGCGTGAAAAGGTTCCCGAATCGAGCGGAGCTATCCGCGCCAGCCACCAATTTCCTTCAAGCCTTTGCCGCGCGCATGTTCGAAAAGGCGCACGCGATGGCGGGAGTGTTCGAACTCGTGGATGTCGGCCCACACTTCGGCCTGCCATGCCTTGTCGTGGGTCGCCGACTCGCCGCAGGTGGCGCAGCGAGTGTGCAGACTGACGGAAGAAAACTCCGGGACGATGGCTCCGGGCAACTCGATAAAGATGCAGCGGACCTCCTGAATCTCCTCGTTCTCATCGAGCAGATGTTCGTATCGCAGAAGGTAACTGAATCCCAGCTTGCGGGCTTCGGCTTCCGCCTCGGCACGAGTGTGAAACGGGCCATATTCGGCCCGCAGTTGCTCGGTTGAGTCGCAAGCCATCCAGAAGGTTTCTTTATAATCCATTCCCGCCCCGCCCAGGGATTGCGGAACCGGCTCAAACTGCTTGCGAGCCCGCTCGATTGGGTCAGGTCGACTAATGCAATTTGCAGGCCGACTGAAGCACCTGCACAAGTCATTTTTAATCAATGCCTTAGTCGGCTCTGCGGGCGGAATCCAAGGCTCGGAGTGCAAACCTTTTGCAGCAATTGTCCCGTCGCCAAGGGGTGGCTCGCAAGAACTTGCAGGCTCACCACCGGGCAATGTCGGCACCCCTCGACAGCGGGACGCAAGCCAGCGACGAAAGCCCTGGGAAAACGCCGACCCAAGAGAATCCGCCTTTACGGAGTGCTAGCTGGCTGCTGCACGGCTTAGCGCGATGCCTGGCCGCTCCGGCTCTTCCAACCAGTTCTTGCCCCCATGACTAGCTACATACATGGCCAACTCGAGCCGGCTCCAAACCCCAAGCTTGTCAAAGGTGCTGCGCAAATGATTCTTGATGACTTGCTCCGTCGTGCCCATCAGCTTGCCGATCTCGCGATTGGTAAGCCCCTGCCAGACCAGATTCGCCACTTGAATTTCCTTTGGGGTCAGGCGCTCGCGCGGCATCATGACTTCGCCTCCGTCCTCTCGAACGCGGCAGTCGCCAGCCGCACCCGCTTGCGCCCGTCGCGAATTCCGGCGCGCAGAAACAGCGTTCGCAAGTGCTGCTTCACCGTGCGCGGGCTTATGCTCAACTGGCCCGCGATCTCCTTGTTGCTGCAACCCTGGACCAGCAAGTCAAGCACTTGTTGATCGCGGGGTGTAACCTTCATTCCATAGAGTTCCATGACGGCTGTTCTCCTCCCATCCGTGGTTTCATTTTCTGTCGGATTGCATTCCGCACTTTCGTTTAAGCACATCTTTCGCCAAACCTTCTCCGCAATGAAGGGGCCCACCTAAGACCAGCGTGTGCTTGCACTTAGGTACGAGGACCAGAGCTCTTAGCGGAAGTTCAGAAACTCCTGGCCTGGCTCGTCTTTCCCACATTGGGCCGAGGACACCCCAAGCTTCATGCAGGCCCGCCATTTGGACTTTCGCTTTTGCCCAACGCCTTGGCAGGTCCAGTTCGTGATCGGATGCGGCGAGGCGTCCTGGCTAATGGTGATAAATTCTTTGCTTTCAGATGTCCCAGCAGATTTGCAACTGCATCGATCTAGCGCCGAGCTAAAGTGTGAAAGTGTGGAGACGGGTTCGCGCGACGGGAAAACTCGACCTTTCCAAAATGGATGTAACCGAGTGCCCACTTGGTCCGCTTTGGCTCTCGCCGTTTCGAGTCCCGATTCTTTTTCACAGGCGGGTGCTTTCGTCGCAGACACGGCGATTGAGCAGAAGGAGATCGAGCACCCTCGACGAACACGCTGCACTGCGCGCGACGTTCCGATCAACTTCGACTTGATCAACCTCACTTGATCAAGTTGAAAGAAGAGTGCGATCCGGCAACTGACGGCGTTGTAGCTACAGCACGCGTAGCCTCAGCAAAGCAGAAAGACTTGCGAGTGATTCAAAGGTGCCGCCTCTGTGTGGCTTACGGGAGTAACTTCGGGCCTTTCCTGCAAGGCCCACGCGGCATCCGAAACTTGCCAGCCAGGCTACTCTAACTAACTTATTTTGTAATGGTTGCTACTACAGTCACCCCTACCCATAGATGGCTATGGTTCCAGCTCTGCACCTGTGAGCCTCGGAGGGGGAGACGCAGTAATCAAGTTCTTTGGTGGAGGAATTGCTCTAAAATAGACTTGGCTTCCGGCGGGTGCTTCCACCGGCGACGACAACTGGGCTGCGAGAGATTGTGAGCGATCAGAAAAACAAACCAGCTCTCGATGAGCAGGCTTTTGAAAAGCTGCTGGAAGCCGCTTTTGTCATCCAAGAGCACAACCGCGGAATGCGGGATATTGAGGAAAGCCTGGAGTTGCACAGCGAGCAACTTCGGCAGCAAGAGGCGGCGACTCAAGCCGCATCGCAAGGAAACGCAACCGGGCGCGAAGAAAAACCGCGGGCCAACGGCGACTACACGCTCACGTTGGCGGAGATTGTCGAGGCGCAGCACCAGATTCAGATGTACCATCTCGAATCGGAGAAGGCTCTGGCAGTAGTCGTAGAAAGAATCACGCGCATCACGAATGCCAGCGGCGCAGCAGTTGGAATTCTAGAGGGAAAAACGATCCGTTACCGCGCAGGAGCGGGGGCTTCAGCTTTACCCCTGGGAAGCGAAGTCCCTCTGGAAGCGGCGATTTGCGCAGCCAGCGTGCGTACGGGGCAAGTCCTGCGCACTCAGGATGTAAATACCGAGTTTATGTTCGACCCCGACTTGTGCCGCAAACGGGGAATTCAATCGCTGGTCACAGTGCCGATCTACCAGGACGGCAACATTGTGGGGGCTCTGGAACTCTATTTCAACCAAGTGAGCGGCTTCGTCGAACAGGACATCCATACCTGCCAACTGATGGCCGGACTGGTGACGGAAACGATTGGTCGAGAGGCCGAGTCGGCGTTGAAGAAGTCGATGGCCGCAGAGCGGTCTTCGATGTTGGCCGCGATGGAGAAGCTCAAGCCCAATCTGCCGGCCTTGGCAGAACACGAAAGCCCTGCAATCGCCGGCGGGAATCCGGGTGCGAACGCAGTCGGCACAGGGGAAGGTTCCTTGTGCTGGAAGTGCGGAGCCGGCCTGGTCGGGGAGGAACAGTTTTGCGGCAAGTGTGGTGCGCCGCGCGTCGGCGACAGCGATCACTCCAGCACGCAGAGCAAGCTGGCATCGGCGTGGCACATGCAACAAGCAACCCAGGAAAATTCCCGCTCGGTTCCTCAGAACGGAACCTCGCGGGAGCCGGAGGCATCACGCCTCGGCGCAGCTCGCAACCGCGTGAGCGCGCCGAGCGCAGCCGAAACGGAAGCCAGCCTGCTTCAGCCGCACCCCTTGCCAAAGGTGCACGAGGATAACCTGGGGTTGCCGCAGGCGATTGCTACCAGCGGGGATGAAGAAGCGATACAGTCTTTATCGCCAAAGTCTCAGGTCGAGGGGAACGAACTCGAAGCATCCTCCACCGCGCTCTTGAAACCGCAGCCACACGACGTTACCTGGAGTTCCGCCGCTAAGGCTCGAGAAGTTCTGGAAGCGCTGGCAGGAACCCGCTCGCCCGGCACTTTTGGGCGCTTTTGGCGTGCCCGGCGCGGCGATTTCTACCTCGCGTTCGCGGTGATTCTGGTCGCAGTCGTTATTCGCTGGGGGATGTTGTCCAGCCACCCGGTGGGCGCGACTGGTCGGGCAAGTACGGCTTCGGGAAGCACGAATCGGCGCAATCCATCTCCGGATGCCGACCTTTCCACGTTCGACAAGCTTCTGATCAGCCTGGGACTGGCCGAGGCTCCTGAGACTCCGGAGTACAAAGGCAATCCCGCTACCCAGGTCTGGGTCGATTTGCACACCGCGTTGTACTACTGCCCGGGTTCCGACCTTTATGGCAAGACCCCGAAAGGCAAGTTCGCCAGCCAGCGCGACGCTCAGTTGGATCAGTTCGAACCGGCTTATCGAAAAACATGTGACTGATTTTCCGTCGTGGCCTCACCAGCTGCGGCAGCAGCTCCCACGAAGGATTTCCACACACCGAGATTTGACAACCTTCTTTGGCGGGAGTGCAATCATAAGCAGTGCCGTTTCTTCCGGAGAATCCTGGTGGCTCAACCAACTGACGAGTCTGACGCGACAACCCTACCCGATCCTGAGCTGAATCCACTCCTGAATCCCCTGCTGGCGGCGCACATGGGACGATGGGCGGAAGTGTACTTCACCAACCCGCCCGAAAAGCGTGGCCAGGCGATTTCTGAGTTGCTTCGAGAACTGCGAAATAATTATCCGTCGGAGCCAGTTCCAGTCGAACCCGGCGACGAGCAGCGCATCCACCACCGAGTGGATGTTGGAGTGGAAGACAAGACCGAGGAATACCGGCGCGAGAGAGCGGCTACGCAAGACGTATTGGTGGCAACCGAAGAGCATCCCTTAAGTTGCCAGTCTTGTGGGCATAACAATTCGAGTGGCCAGAGATTCTGCGGGATGTGCGGCATGCCCTTGACTATCTCTCCCGAGAGCCTCCCGCAAGCCGCGGAAGCCGCACCGCATCCTGCAGCGAGTTGGAACGATGCGGAACTGCCCTTTGATGGCAATCCCCACCAGCAAGAGGTTGCGTCCGAGTCTGTCTCCGTCGCCGATGGCTATTACCAAACACCACAGACCGCATCCTGGCCGTCGCCGGAAGGGAATCTAACTGAAGTCAATGTGCGATCTGAATTTCGAGTTGAGGTTGCGCCCGCCCGGCGCAGTTACCGGACCTATGTTGGGGCGCTGCTGGCGATCCTTGTCGTTTTACTGCTGTACAAGACTTGGCGCGGGAATTCGGCGTTCTTGGGCAGTACTACCGCTCCATCGGGACTCCCGCAGGCGGTGCCGGCTCAGCCAGGTGAGTCGCGCGCATCGGCGCAACCAAGTCTTGGGCAGAATTCCGCACCCACACCTGCTCCACCCACTTCGCCGGCACCCAGTGAGAACCAACCCGCTGAAAGTTCACACTCGAACCCCGCACCTGATGTACGTCCCACGCTCCGCATCGTTGCTGTGAATGCAACCTCCTCTACGCTCCCGGCGGCACAAGGCGGCTCGGAAGAGTTAGCGACCGCACAAAAATACCTGAATCCCAGCGCTGGCATTACGCGCGACACTCAGGAAGCTGCCAGATGGTTGTGGAAAGCAGTGGCTAAGCAGAACTTGACCGCAACCTTGCTGCTGTCTGATTTGTATCTTCGAGGCGATGGCGTGCCCAAGAGCTGCGACCAAGCGCGACTGCTCCTGGACGCCGCGGCACGAAAAGGCGCGGCTGCCGCGGCAGAACGACTCCGCAACTTGCAATCCTTCGGTTGCCAGTGAAAGTTGACCGCTGGATCTACCTGATGTTCAGGCGGGAAGTTGTGGTCCCTGTTTTCGCGACTCGTACCACAAAGCGAGTTCCACTCGGTTCCACAGCCCGAGCTTGTCATAGATCACGCGAAGATAATTCTTAACCACATGCTCGGTTGTACCGATGGCCTGCGCCACATCGCGGTTCTTCAACCCCTGGGCGACAAGCTCGATGACCTGATGCTCGCGTTCGCTGGGGGTGCGGTTTCCATAGCGTTCGTAAGGGAACATGATTGCCTCCGATATAAAAGTGTCGCGAGTTTCACTCTTTTGATTCCGTCGGTGATTCCGAAGCGGAGGAACAGCCGGTTGAAATGAGCCTTCACGGTCCTGCGCGCCATGTTGAGCTGGCTGGCTATTTCGGCGTTATCGCAGCCCTGCAAAAGTAATTCTACGATTTGCTCTTCGCGCGGTCCTAGCCGTACGGACTGCTCGATCATCGCTCTCCCCCCTGCCCCTGGTTTGAATTGCTCCGCCCCGATGTACAAGTGGAGTATTTCTCTACTCCCAGCACCTACAATGCCATTTTGAGACAAAAAGGTATGTGATGAAGGAACAATCATTTCCACAGGCCGATCGGCACCCTCTCGCGAGAGCCTCAGGATCCAAACCGTGGTCTCGGCATCCTGCCGGGGGCGCCGCTTGCCCAACGAAGGAAAACTGCACTGACACTGCGGAAAATGCCTAAGAGCCAGGCCGAAATCGCTTCCAGCGAGCCCCGCAAAAGGCGCACCAACGCTGCTTGCCTGCCTCAATTTCGCAGGGCCTGATAAAGATGCTCCGGCGCAGTTCGATGTCACTTGTCACGACACGAACTCAGGCAAACACCCTAGGTGAAAAATGCTGGAGTCTACAGGCGAACCCTGAACAATTTACATCTTGCCGCCAGACCCCTTTGATTGGGAGAATTGAGGCATGTAAGCGGCCAAATCGGCTTTCACTGGGCTTTCTAGGGCCACGAGGCTTGTGGCCCTTGGAAGGGTTGTTACGCCCAACCCTTGCTTTTGACATGCTTCCAATTAACCCCGCTCAATTCTCATGTACGATTCAAACCGGAGCAATACCATCGGTACCGAAGACCCGAATGTGCTGTCCGGAGGCGTGCGGTGCGAATTCTCGACTTAGGTTGCGGACCGGGACGGGACCTGGCTTGCTGGGGAGTTACCTCCTCGGACCAAGTCGTCGGCCTTGACATCGACCTTGGCAGTCTGGCGATTGCCAAGGTGCGATATCCAAACCAAGCCTATCTGCAGGGTGTCGGCGAATGCATCCCGTTCCAGGACGAAAGTTTCGATCGCGTGATTTCCGCCGTCGCTCTACCGTACATGAATGTTCAGAAAGCACTGGGAGAAATTCACCGCATCCTGGCTCCGGGCGGCACCTTGTCGCTAAGTCTGCATCTCCCTGGCTTCACCGTGGGTGAACTTCTGCACAAGGCCCTGCCCAAACCAGTCGCCACGATCTTTCGGCTGTACGTAATGGCCAACGGTGTACTGTTCCACTGCACCGGAAAGACGGTCGGCTTCCTCCGGCACAGAACGGAATCGTTTCAGACCGAGCGGGGAATGAGGATCGCATTCACTTCTGCTGGATTCGTCAATTTTTCCTTCGAACGAGCGCTTGGACCAACTGGCGAAGCGTTTACCGTCGAAGCCAGAAAAAGAAAGTGATCGGTTCTTAAGTTCGGATTTGTATTACACTGCGGTTTCAAAACAAATGAAACTTTCTGTCGTCATGCCGGTCTATAACGAACGTGTCACGCTGCGTCAGGTGACACAAAGGGTGCTCGCCGTTCCGCTGGAGATCGAGTTGATTTGCGTGGACGATGGATCCACCGACGGCTCACGCGAAATCCTGGCGCAATTGCAGGCGGAGCATCCCGAGATTCGAGTTCTGCTGCAACCCAAGAACATGGGCAAAGGTGCTGCCCTGCACCGCGGCATAAAAGAGGCTACGGGCGACTTCGTCGTCATTCAGGATGCCGATCTCGAATACGATCCGGCCGAGTACACGGTGCTGCTGGAGCCGCTGGTCGAAGGGCGCGCCGATGTGGTCTACGGCTCGCGCTTTCTTTCCGCCCGTCCCCATCGCGTGCTCTACTTCTGGCATTCCGTGGGTAACTGGATTCTCACTTTGCTTTCCAATGCCCTTACCAACATCAACCTCAGCGACATGGAGACTTGTTACAAAGCTTTCCGGCGGGAGGTCATCCAGTCCATTCCTCTGGAAGAAAAGCGTTTCGGATTCGAGCCCGAGATCACGGTGAAGATCGCCAAGCGCAAGCTGCGCATCTACGAAGTCGGCATCAGCTACTGGGGCCGGACGTATGAAGAGGGCAAGAAAATCCAATGGCAGGACGGGGTGCGCGCACTCTGGTGCCTGGTAAAGTACTGCATCACCGAACCCGCGGTTGCACAGCAGACGGCCATGCCGCCCGATACCTCTGCCCTGGTCGCCGGCGCAGCACCGGGCGCGCTGCCTCATGCGAACAACCGATCAGAGAAGCGCCCCGCCTAATTCGTCTTCGCAACACGCAGTGTGCTCAAATTCACAGAGTGAGTAATTTTTCAGGTGTAGATGCTTCGTGCTTACCGGAACATGAACATCACCGACTCAAGCTTTCAGATCAAGCTGCCGATCGCGCTACCCGAAGACGAAGTGCATCTCTGGAGAGTCGATCTTGAGGCTATCCGCGGGGAAGAATCCCGTTGGCAAAAGGCGCTTTCCTCCGATGAATCGACGCGCGCAGCTCGCTTTCATTTCGCTCGCGACCGGCAGCACTTTATCGCAGCGCGATCTTGGTTGAGGACAATCCTGGGTGGCTATCTGGCCACTGATGCAAGCAGGCTGACCTTTTCTTACTCGAAGAAGGAAAAACCCTCGTTGGGGCAGGCCTTCACAGCTAGCGGCGTCACTTTCAATGTTTCTCATTCCGGCGGAGTCGCATTGCTTGCTATTACGCGCCACCGGGAGATCGGTGTCGACGTAGAACAGGTTCGCCGCGATTTCGACCTGGAGGGCATCGCCCGCCGCTTCTTTTCCGCACACGAGCAGCAACAGCTTGCGGGTTTGGCAGACGAGAAAAAACCTGAGGCCTTCTTCCGCTGCTGGACGCGTAAGGAGGCCTACATCAAAGCGACCGGCGAAGGCTTATCGCTTCCATTGCATCAATTCGACGTCTCCATCGCAGCGGGGGATACCGATGCACTGCTTGCGGCCCGGCCTGACGATTCTGAAGTTGCACTCTGGTCTTTGCGGGATGTGCCGGCTGGCCCGGGATATGCGGCGGCTTTGTGTGTGCGCGGCCGGGAGTGGCGATTGAAGGATTGGTCTGGCTCGCCAACAGATTGAGCCCCATCGCTCTGTTCCCATCGCGCTCGGCAAACAAACCCTCCGTTGCTTCCTCCCTGTTGGGCGCGGGCTGGTAATCTAGACAGTCCAGAAGCTTTGTGCCAACCTGAAAAATGAATCGATTGAGCAGCGTGGACTGTCACCGGCATCTGGGATCGCGAACGAATCGCGATCCGCATTTCTCCACGCTCCAGACCGAACAGGCTTGTGCCTGCTCAAATTTCCCAGGAGTGATCGGCACGGTCTGGCGCTTCAACCATTCTTCGCGGCTCTCGCCAGGATCGGACCGAGGTGAATGAGCCTCAAGATTCGAGCCCTCAAGAATGTCGCGTCGAACTGGGCGGGACTCGCGGTGAACATCGCCGTCGGCTTCTTCCTTTCGCCTTACATCCTGCATCATCTGGGTGACGATGCTTTTGGCTTATGGGTTTTGATCTTCTCGATCACGGGTTACTACGGGATCTTCGATTTCGGCATCCGCTCTTCTTTGGTTCGCTATGTTTCCAAATTCCAGGCTACCGGCGACAAGGACCAACTCGCGCGGCTGGTGAACACCAGCCTTTTCACTTATAGTTGCCTCGGTCTGGCTCTGGTGGTGCCGACCGTGCTGGGCGGCCTCTATGTGGATCGACTCTTCCACATCCCAACCGCTTTCCTCAAAGACGCCCGAATTCTATTTCTGATGGTGGGATCCGCTCTAGCTCTCGGTTTCCCTCTGGGAATCTCAGGAGGGATTCTCGAGGGACTGCAAGAGTTCTACCTGATGAACTGGACCAACATCTTAGCCACGCTGGTGCGGGCCGTTCTCATCATCTATGTTCTCCGGCACGGCTTTGGGCTTCTCAGCGTAGCTCTCATCACCGTGTCCCTGCCCTTAATCGCTTCGGCGATTCGGACCGTGCTCGCAAACCGGTTGCTCGCCATTCCCTACGGATGGAAATACGTGGACCGCGAATCGTTCCGGCAGGTCGCCAACTACGGCTCGGTCACATTTATGATCATTGTGGCCTTACAGCTGCGGTTCAAAACAGACGCGGTCATCATCGGATCCTTTCTTTCGGCGGCGGCAATCACCTATTTTTCCATCGGCTCGCGCCTGGTCGATTTCACCGGGCAAGCGGTCGCCAGCCTGGCCAATGTCTTCACTCCGATGTCCAGCCACTTTCATGCGACCGGGGACTATACGCAACTGCGCAAGATCTTCATTTCCGGGAACCGGGCCTGCGCTCTGGTCGCGTTCCCCATGACGGTCACTCTCGTGGTGATGGGCAAATCGGTAATCGAAGCCTGGGTGGGGCCGCGTTACGTATCGAGTTACACCGTTCTTGTGGTTCTTCTGATTTCCTCCACGCTCTACGACGCGCAGTCGATTTCGAACCGGATCTTATTCGGAATGAGCCGGCATAAATCGCTGGCGTACGTCGTTCTCATGGAGGGCGTTGCCAACGTGATTCTCAGCATCGCACTGGTCCGTCCTCTGGGAATCGTGGGCGACGCGATTGGCACGGCCGTCCCGATGCTGTTCACTGCGGTGTTCTTTTTACCGCGCCACACGTGCCGCCAACTTGGCGTTCCGGTCCGCAAATTTCTGGTGGAAGCCTACTTTTATCCGGTAGTTCTTTGTATTCCTATGATTGTCGTTCTGGTCTTTATGCAGCGCGCCTTCTACGCTCATCGTTATCCGCAACTCGTTCTGAATCTGCTGGCGGGAATCGCGGCCTATGGGGTTGGCGTTCTCTGGTTTGTCCTGACCCGGGAACCCGTTGGGATTCAACTGAAGGCCCGGTTGTCCCGTTATTTCAGGCGGACGCGCCAGTCCTAACCGTGACCGGTCTGCCGCCAAAGTGAAAAGGCCTGGCCACTTCCGCAACTTATTTCACAGGGGGAGGTCCCAGGTCGATTCCGGACTGCCGAATTATTGCGTAGCGGGTGTATTTTCATACACTTACATCTAGAGACTTCAGTGCCGAAGGCTCTACAATTGCTGGGTTGTAGTTATTCGCAGGGATGCAAATCCAGCTTTCTTAGCGCTGCCCGAAAGTGATACTCTGTGAAGTAACGTTTCGGGGCTTTCCTCTCCCGTAAGAATCTGCAAACCGGTTTCCCCACGGCCCTGCAGTCTGGGAAGCAATCCAGGCAAATACAATAAAGGTAATAGACAAGAGAACGTTTCGAATCCAGGAGGCGTAGGACTTTGACAGCCGCGACCAGCCATCTCATTCCGCCGCATGGCGGAGACCTTGTTCAACTTATCGCTCAACCAGAAAGAATTGCCGAATTAAAAGCCCATTCCAAAGAATGGCCGTCGTGGGACCTCACTGGGCGGCAGCTTTGCGATCTTGAGCTGCTGCTTACCGGCGGCTTTTCTCCGCTGCGCGGCTTCATGACGCGCGCCGACTATGAAGGCGTGTGCCACAACCTGCGGCTGGCCAATGGAACGCTCTGGCCCATGCCCATTACCTTGGATGTAACCGAGGAATTCGCCAAGAAACTGACTCCGGGCACCAGCAAAGTCGCGCTGCGCGATCCCGAAGGCGTGATGTTGGCAGTGTTAAACGTGGAAGAAATCTGGCAGCCAGACCGCAAAGCGGAGGCCCACGCTGTTTTCGCGAGTACCAGCGCGGCCCATCCCGGCGCCGATTACGCCATCAACAAGTCGAACCCCTGGTACATCGGCGGAAGCCTGGAGGGGACGCAGGTTCCATCGCACTATGACTTCCGCACCGTGCGCTTTACTCCGGCCGAGGTGCGCGCCGAGTTTGCCCGCGCGGGCTGGCGCCGCGTGGTCGCTTTCCAGACTCGCAACCCTATGCACCGCGCCCACGTGGAACTCGCGTTCCGCGCCGCCAAGCGAGTCGAGGCCAACCTGCTGATTCACCCCGTGGTGGGCATGACCAAGCCCGGCGATGTGGATTACTACACTCGGGTTCGCTGCTATCAACTGCTCCTGGCAAAGTTCCCGCAGTCGACAGCGAAACTCTCGTTGCTGCCGCTGGCCATGCGTATGGGCGGACCACGCGAGGCCATCTGGCATGCGATCATCCGCAAGAATCATGGCTGCACCCACTTCATCGTGGGCCGCGATCACGCCGGTCCGGGATCGGATCCCGCAACGAAGAAGCCTTTCTATGGTCCGTACGAGGCTCAGGAAGTCTTCAAGAAACATGAAGCCGATATCGGCGTCACCATGGTGCCTTTCAACATGATGGTGTACCTCGAGGATCAGGACAAATACGTTCCCGACGATGAAGTCAAAAACGGAGCTCGCGTGCTGAACATTTCCGGCACGGAACTCCGCCAGCGTCTGAACGAAGGCCGCGAGATTCCCGCCTGGTTCACCTATCCCGAAGTCGTGGCGGAATTGCGCCGCAGCTTCCCGCCCCGCCACAAGCAAGGCGTGACCATCTTCTTCACCGGGCTTTCCGGCTCCGGCAAGTCGACCATCGCCAATGTGCTGCTGACCAAGTTCCTGGAAGCCGGTGGCCGTCCGGTCACGATGCTGGATGGTGACTTGGTGCGCAAGCATCTGTCTTCCGAGCTCGGCTTCTCCAAAGAGCACCGCGACATCAACATCCGGCGCATCGGCTACGTGGCATCGGAAATCACCAAGAATGGCGGCATTGCGATTTGCGCGCCCATTGCCCCGTATGACGCAACCCGCAAACATGTCCGGCAGATGATTGAGCCCTACGGAGGGTTCATTCTTGTGCACATCGCCACGTCGGTGGAAGTCTGCGAACAACGCGATCGCAAGGGCTTGTACGCCAAGGCGCGCGCGGGAATTCTAAAAGAATTCACGGGTATCTCGGATCCTTACGAAGCCCCGGCCGACGCCGAAGTCACCATTAACACCGGTGACCTGTCCCCCGAAGAGGCGGCGCAGGAAATTATCCTGCACCTCGAGAGGGAAGGCTTCATCGGTGCGTCTGCGGAGTCGGTCTAAGCCGCGGTAAGCCATGGATCTCCTCATCAAGAGCCTGGTGGGTTTTGCAGTTGGGACCCTGATCGGAATGACGGGAGTCGGGGGCGGCGTTCTGCTGCTCCCGATCCTCATCTTCGGGCTGGGCGTGCCTCCCATGCAAGCAGTGGGATCGGACGCGCTTTTTAACTTCCTCACCAAGATAGGCGCCAGCATCGTTCACTTGCGCAAGGGAACAGTTCGGCGCAAAGTGGTTCTGGCTCTGATCTGTGGCAGTGCTCCTGGCTCATATGCGGGCGTGAGCTACCTGGTATACCTGCGCAGGGTCCACGGCAATGGCGTCAATCACTTCATCACCGTGGCGGTGGGAGCCCTGCTGATTTGCATTCCGACTTTCTTGTTCTTCCAGAAGAAGATCGAAGATCGGGCAGCGGCCAAGCCGCCGACGATGAAATCGTTCGCTTGGATGCTGCTCATCGGCCTGGTAGCGGGCTTCCTGGTGGGTATCACTTCAGTGGGATCTGGCAGCATCGTGATGATGATGCTCCTGCTATTTTTCAGTTTTCAGCCGAAAGAGATGGTCGGCACCGACATCGTCCACGCCCTGCTTCTAACCGGCGTAACCAGTCTCCTCCACATGTTTGCACGCAACGTCGATTTTCACCTGGTCGAAGCGCTCGTGATCGGCTCGGTCCCGGGCGGACTGCTGGGTTCTTACCTGAGCACGCGGGTTCCAGTACCGTGGCTACGGCGTATTCTCTGCGCCGTATTGCTGGCGACGGGCGCGCGCATGCTTATGGCTTGAAGACAGTTCTCAGTTGTCAGTTCTCAGTTCTCAGTAAGCGCTTCTGACTGGATACATTAAGAGTGACCATGCCGTCAAAATCCTACACGCAAATACTGGAACGCATTCACGCCGCGCTCGCAGCCTCTCGCCTGGTCTTTGCCCGCTTTACGCCGGGAGAAATTGAAACGGAATACAAAGCCGGACACGATCCCGTAACCGAAGCCGATCGCGCCCTCGACGCCGTTCTGCGCAAAGAGTTGCTGCGCGAGGGCGAAGGCTGGCTTTCGGAAGAAAGCGTGGACGATCCCATCCGTTTGCAAAGCTCACGCGTCTGGGTGGTCGATCCTCTGGACGGGACCCGCGAATTCGTCAAGGGAATTCCGGAGTTTTGTGTTTCGATCGGGTTCGTCGAGAACGGTCATCCCGTGGCTGGCGGAATCTACAATCCGGCAACCGACGAGACCTTCCTGGGATCGGTCGACTCCGGCGTTACCTACAATGGCAGACCTTCCCAGCCCAGCCAGCGCAACAGTCTGGAGGGTGCCCTGGTTTTGGCCAGCCGCAGCGAGGTCAAGCGCGGTGAATGGAAACCGTTTGAGAACGCTGCCTTCAAGATTCGCCCCATGGGCTCGGTGGCCTACAAACTTGCACTGGTCGCGGCTGGACTGGCCGATGTAACCTTTACCTTGACCCCAAAGAACGAATGGGACGTCGCCGCTGGAGCAGCTTTAGTGCTGAGTGGCGGAGGGTTCGTCGGTACTCTGGAAAACTTGCCCTTACGCTGCAATAATAAGAATCCGTTACTTTCTGGCCTGCTGGCCTCAGGACCACACTTGCGAGAACAACTTTTGACTGTAGTTAGCGAGCATGCCGAACCTGCCATTCTGAAACCCGCCGAGGAAGCTTCCTCATTGCGCGGCGGTGCGTCACACCCAGACCCCAACACCATGGACAAACCGGTCAGCGAAACGAAGGGAACGAGTGCTGTCGATCCGGCTTTACCTACAGATAGCTTCTACATCATTGGCGGACGGGTGAGATCCACGGTTTTCCGCAAACTGCAGGAATGGCAATCATGCGAGCAAGCCCTCCTGGTTGAACTCAACCCGGCAACAAATCAATCCCGTGCGCGTGTGGAGTACGTTTCCCCGCCAGAAGTATGCTCGGATGAGTTGCCGGCCATTCTGTTCAAGTCGGCCACGCTCCAGGGGAACACGCTCTACACTTGCACATCCACCGAGGTGTTGGTCTACGAGATTCCGAGTTTTCGGCTTCTGCACTACGTTTCTCTGCCCTGCTTCAACGATCTCCATCACGTTTCTCCCTCACAGCGGGGAACGATTCTGGTCGCATCCACCGGGCTCGATATGGTGGTAGAGGTCACGACGGCAGGAGATCTGGTGCGCCAATGGAATGTGTTAGGCGAAGATCCCTGGGCCAGGTTCTCGCAGCAGACGGACTATCGCAAGGTCCCCACCACCAAACCCCACCATTCGCACCCAAACCATGTGTTTGAGATCGACCAGGAGGTCTGGGTAACACGCTTCAAACAGCGCGACGCCATCTGCCTCACCACCCCGGGTCCACGCATCGAGATCCCGGGTCAGGGCCCCCACGATGGCTACGTCGTCGGAGATCGCATCTATTTCACCACTGTCGATGGCCAGATCGTCATCGCCAACCGGAAAACCCCACAGGTCGAGGTGATTGACCTGAACCAGATGAGTGGACAGCCCGGTCAGCCTCTGGGTTGGTGCCGCGGTATGCTTCCGATTGGCGAGCGCTGGTTGTGGGTTGGCTTCACCCGAGTCCGTTCCACCAAGCTCGCGGAGAATGTGGCCTGGATCAGAAACGGCTACTCCCACCGGCACAAACCCTCCCACCTCGCGCTCTACGACCTGGAACGCAAGACATGCGTACGGGAAATTGAACTGGAACCGCACGGTGTCGAGGTTGTATTCACTCTGCTTCCGGTGCCGGCTCTGAGCAAAAGCGAGTGACGGTGCGTCGAATTTTTGTCCGCCTGAGGAGTATCTAGTCTGGAGCCCGGACGTTCTTGGCCGTTTCCGCTCCGCAACTGTGATGCTCCCAATTCCGATCTTCTACTCCTGAAATTCCAAACCCGGAAGGACATCGTCCGTCAGTAATGTACCAGTGTGACCTGGGCCGTGTTCTCCCGTGA
>PLIO01000271.1 GCA_003140075.1 Acidobacteriaceae bacterium
GAGCTTTCGGTGCGCAGCTACAACTGCCTGAAGAACGCAAACATTCAGACCATCGGCGAGCTGGTGCAGAAGACGGAATCGGAAATGCTCAAGACCAAGAACTTCGGCCGCAAGTCGCTGAACGAGATCAAGGAAATTCTTTCCTCGATGGGTCTGAGCCTGGGCATGAAGATCGACGAGCACGGCAACGCCGTGCCCGGACCGACCTCGAATCTGGTTCTGCCGGCTTCGGCCTACGGGCCGGACGATCAGCTGTAAGAATATTAAGAATATAGGGATCGGGGATCGGGGTTAGGGGCCAGTGATACTACTGACAGTCTGACCCCTGATCCCTAACCCCTAGCCCCTGAGGTTCAATATGCGTCACAAAGTAGCAGGCTACAAACTCGGACGGAACACTTCGCACCGGCGTTCGCTGCTGCGCAACCTGGTCACCTCGGTGATCGTCGAAGAACGCGTCGAGACGACCGTTCCTAAGGCCAAGGCTGCGAAGCCGATCGTCGAGAAGATGATTACGCTCGGCAAGCGCGGCGACCTCGCGGCGCGCCGCCTGGCGGGCGCTTATCTTATGACGGACGCGGCGCTGGTGAAGCTGTTCGACACGGTCGGACCGCGCTTCGGTGACCGCAATGGCGGCTACACGCGCATCATCCGCACTGGCTGGAACAAGGGCGACGGCGCCGACAAGGCTTTCCTCGAACTTCTGGGTAGCGAAAAGGTGCTGGACGAAAAGCGCGAGAAGCGCGCCGAGGCCCGCGCCAAGAAGAATGCCGAAGCCCGCAAGGCCATGGAAGACGCCGAAGCGCAAGCGCAGCACGATGGCGGCATTGAGCCAATCAAAGAGGAAGATAAGAAAGCGTAGCCTTCTCCATCGTTCCTTTAAGCACAAGAAGCACGGCCTGCGTCGTGCTTTTTCTGTTTCATCCCCTCCACATTGACTTGCCGTTAGCTGCCCGCGTAAGATTTGCGCGGATGATCGGCCGGACTATCTCGCACTACCGCATTCTGGAAAAACTTGGCGGCGGCGGCATGGGAGTGGTGTTCAAGGCCGAGGACACCGAACTGGGCCGCTTCGTCGCTCTGAAATTCCTGCCGGACGAAATGGCGCACGACGAGCCTATGCTCGAACGATTCCGCCGTGAAGCCCGCGCCGCTTCGGCCCTGAACCATCCTAACATTTGCACGATTTATGAGATCGGCAAGCAGGACGGCCAGTCCTTCATCGCCATGGAGTATCTGGATGGCACCACTCTAAAGCACCAGATCGGCACGCGTCCCATGGAGATGGAGCGTCTGCTGGGAATCGGTATTGAGGTTGCCGACGCGCTGGATTCGGCGCACAGCAAGGGAATCGTTCATCGCGATATCAAGCCGGCGAACATATTCATCTCCAAACGCGGCCACGCCAAGATTCTGGATTTCGGTCTGGCAAAGATGGGCGTGCGGTCAAATACCGTAAGCGGCGATTCGCAGACTCTCGCTGACGCAGCGCGATTGGATCTCACCAGCCCGGGGACAGCGCTCGGCACGGTGGCTTACATGTCTCCCGAGCAAGTGCGTGGGAAAGATCTCGACGGGCGTACCGATTTGTTTTCGTTCGGCATTGTTCTCTACGAAATGGCGACCGGAATTCTGCCATTTCGCGGGGACACGCAGGGCGTGATTACCGAAGCGATTCTGAATCGTGCGCCCGCTTCGTCGATTCGACTGAATCCCGACGTTCCCGCCGAACTCGAGCACATCATCAGCAAGTTGCTCGAAAAAGATATGGAGATGCGCTACCAGAGCGCGGCCGAGGTGCGAGCCGATCTCAAGCGATTGAAGCGGCAGCAGGATTCGTCGCGCATTTCCTCGCAGGTCGCGACTGAGCCCCAGAGTGGATCCGTGACGACCGCAGTTTCCGGGCCGCCAGGGCAGGGCGTCAGTTCGTCCGGAATAAGCTCATCGGGGATCAAGGCAATTCCTGAATCGCACCCGCGCAAAACCGTGTATGCCATGGGAGCCGCGCTGGTTGCGGCGTTGGCCGTAATAGCATTTCTCTTGTTTCGACACGGCGCAGCTTTTGTCTCGCCTGCGTATCACCTTTTGACTTACCGCCGCGGCACGATTCGAATGGCGCGATTTGCTCCTGATGGGCAAACCGTCATCTACAGCGCGGCTTGGGAAGGTGGGCCGGTTGAAATCTTCAGCACGCGATTTGGGACGCCGGAATCGCGGCCGGTGGACGTTCCCGGCGCAGAAATTTTGGCGATTTCATCGACGGGAGAGATGGCTGTGCTGCTGCGCAGCCAGCAGACCAAATCGCAGGTTTATACCGGCACGCTGGCTCGAATGGCATTCGGCGGCGGAGCGCCTCGCGAAGTATTGGAAAACGTTCAGTGGGCCGATTGGTCGCCGGATGGATCGCAGTTGGCGATTGTTCGCGACTTCAATGGACGGAATCGGCTCGAGTATCCGCCGGGCAAGGTGCTGTACGAAACCGGCGGATGGATCAGCCATCCCCGTGTGTCGCGCAAGGGCGACATGATTGCGTTTATCGATCACCCTATCCAAGGCGACTCGATTGGAGGCGTCGCGGTCGTCGACATTAACGGAAATAAGCGGTCTTTGAGTCAGAGTTACGGAGGCGGCGCGGTTGGCTTGGCTTGGTCGCCAAAGGGGGATGAGGTATGGGTGACCGCGACACTGATTGGAATCGACCGCTCGGTGTTTGCGGTGCCGCTATCGGGCAAGGAGCGCCTGGTTGCGCGTGTTCCCGCCGATCTTACGTTGCAAGATGTAATGCCCGACGGCCGGGTTCTGCTGGCGCGCGACAGTTGGCGGCGCGGACTGATCGTTCACCGCAACGAAGACACGACCGAGCGTGATTTCACCTGGCTTGACTGGTCATATCCGGTCACGCTCTCGAATGATGGCCAAACGCTGCTGTTCCGAGAAGAAGGCGAAGCGGGCGGTCCGACTTACGCGGTTTATCTTCGTAATACCGACGGGTCGGCGGCGGTGCGCCTGGGAGATGGCCAGTCCCTGGCCTTATCGCCGGATGGAAAATGGGCGCTCGCGTGCCGGGGCGACAAGCAAACCGACTTGTTTCTGCTTCCGACCGGCCCTGGCGAGCCTCGCACTTTGAAGGGACACGACGTCATTCACAACGCGGCGCGCTGGTTCCCCGACGGCAAGCGGCTCCTGATCGCTGGTATTGAGCCGAATCACGGCTTGCGGCTTTACGTGCAGGATATCGATTCCGACAAGTTTGACGCGGTTACTCCGGAAGGGACCGACGGATCTGCGTATGCACTGGCGCCTGATGGCAGCACAGTCGCCGCTATCGGACCGGATGAGAAGGCTTATTTATTTCCGATTCCCGCTGGAGATGCGCGGCCCATCAAAGGATTGCTGCCCGGTGAAGTGCCGGTTGCTTGGACCGACGATGGCAAGTCTTTGTACGTCTACAAGGGCGGGGAATTGCCTGCGAAGGTCTACCGGTTGGAAGTTGCAAGCGGCAACCGCACGCTCTGGCGGCAGCTGATGCCTCCCGATCCCGCCGGCGTAGAATTTGTCGGTCCCGTTCTTCCTACTCCGAACGGCAAATCGTATGTATACGGTTACCGGCGGCTGTTGTCGGATTTGTATCTGGTGGAGGGACTTCAGTAGGATTAGTGGCCTCGGGCAGTTTTCCGCCCGTACATGTCCTTCCGCGGCCCCCGCTGGTAATCTTGCCGTATCTTGTCACCTGGATAAACTCTTGAGGATGGGGTTTACCCGCACACAGATCGGCATCGCTGTCGGCGTGGGCGCGCTGCTGGTGTTTGGATTTCTCGGCTACATCTGGTGGCTGAGCAATCAGGGACCAGTGCTGGCGCGCTCCGAAGATCGCGATCCGCTTAGCGGTCTGCCCGTCAGCATTCGCATGAATCCGCTGCGCGATCGCACGATTGAGCACAGCGCCAACCTCTTTCTTCGGCAGCTGCGCGACGGCCGCTGCGACGATCTGCTCTCCGAATGGGAGCACGACTACCGTAAGAAATACGCCCACTTCATCTGCAACTCGGAGGCGCAACATCCGCTGCTTTCGTGGGACTTGGCGGAGTGGGAGAGCGCGCCGCCGTTAACTATTCTCCACTATCGCGGCAAGCGCCTTAACAGCCCGGGCCAGTCCAGCACCTACAAGGAACTCTTCACGGTTACCACCGAGAACAAGGACGGGCAGTGGGTGGTTACTAAGTACGATGCGATGTACTGAAAAACAGTTCCCAGCCGCCAGTTGTCAGTTCCCAGTTTCCATTTTTCAACACAGATAAATAGAAGCCCTGTTTTCTCTGTGCCTCTGTGTCTCTGTGGTAAAAAAGTCTTCATGCCTCAACCCCGAGCTGAGAGTGAGTCCTCCGCTTCCCGCAACATTTACGTTTTCGGCGTTACTTCATTTCTGAACGACACCGCAACCGAGATGGCGTACTGGGTGCTGCCGGCGTTTCTGGCTTCTCTGGGCGCGGGGCCGGCGCAGTTAGGATTGATCGAGGGAGCGGCCGAAAGCGTGGCGTCGTTTGCCAAGCTTTTCTCCGGATATCTTACCGACCACATTCATCGCCGCAAGCCGGTTGTGGTAGCCGGATACTTTGTCGCGAATGTGGTCAAGCCTCTGCTCGCGATTGTTAATGCCTGGCCGCAAATTCTGCTGATCCGTTT
The DNA here is from genome assembly GCA_003140075.1 of Acidobacteriaceae bacterium. GTDB lineage: Bacteria > Acidobacteriota > Terriglobia > Terriglobales > Acidobacteriaceae > Sulfotelmatobacter. The sequence goes on from PLIO01000271.1 coordinate 4,684, forward strand.
TACCGATCGACTCGCCAAAGGCGTGCGCGGAGCCCCGCGCGACGTCATGGTAGCCGAGTCGGTACCGAAGAACCGGCTGGGGTCGGCCTACGGGCTGATTCAGTCGATGGATTCTGCCGGGGCCATCGCCGGTCCGCTGACCGCTCTGGTTCTGCTGGCGCGCTTCGGAATCCGGAGCGTGTTCTGGGCAGCCGCAGTTCCGGGGGCGTTGTGCGTGCTGGTTGCGCTGCTGGGGATTCGCGAAGTGAGCCGGGCTGCGCCCGGCGGACA
>PLIO01000157.1 GCA_003140075.1 Acidobacteriaceae bacterium
CCGTAGGTGTTGAAGATGCGCACGATGCGGGTATCGACTTTGTGATAGCGGTGGTAGGCCATGGTGACGGCTTCGGTGAAGCGCTTGGCTTCGTCGTAGACGGAGCGCGGGCCGATGGAATTCACGTTTCCCCAATAGGTTTCTTTTTGTGGATGCTCGAGCGGATCGCCGTAGCACTCCGAGGTGGACGATACGAGATACTTCGCGCCGTACTTGTGGGCGACATCGAGCGCATGGAAAGTTCCGAGCGATCCGACTTTCAGCGTAGGGATGCCGTGGATGGTGTAATCGACGGGGCTGGCGGGGCTGGCGAAGTGGAAGACGTAGTCGACGTGGCCGACGTCGAAGGGCTGGCAAATGTCTTTATTTATAAAATCGAAGCGGGAATCATTCGTGAGATGGTCAATGTTAGCGCGGCGGCCGGTGAGCAGGTTGTCGACGACGACCACGCTCCAGCCCTCGCCGAGCAGGGCGTCGCAGAGATGGGATCCGAGGAAACCGGCGCCGCCGGTGACCAGGGCACGTTGTGAGCTCATGCTTTCTTGGCGCCGTTGCGCAGGGCGGCGGGAACGCCTTCGGGATGACAGGCGGCGCGTCCCACGCTGTAATAGGTGAAGCCTTGTGCAGCCATCACTTCGGGATCATACAGGTTGCGGCCGTCGATCACGATGGGATATTTGAGTTCCTGGTTGAGGCGGTTGAGATCGAGGTTGGCGAACTCTTCCCACTCGGTGAGGATGAGCAGGGCGTCGGCGCCGGCTGCGGCTTCGTAGGCGGAGCCGGCAAACTTGAGGCCGGAAACCATGGTTTCCTGGGTGCGCTCCATGGCGGCAGGATCGTAGGCCGTGATCTTGCAGCCTTCCTGCAAAAGAGCTTGCACTAAGAAAAGAGCGGGCGACTCGCGAATGTCATCGGTACCGCCCTTGAAGGCGAGGCCAAGAACGCCGAGATGCTTACCGCGGAGGGTCCAGAGGGCGCTGCGAACTTTGCGAAGGAAACGATCGCGCTGATCTTCGTTGATGCGCATGACTTCATCGAGCAGGCGGAAATCGTAGCCACACTCGCGGGCGACGGCGCGGAAGGCCATGACGTCTTTGGGGAAGCAGGAGCCGCCGTAACCGATTCCGGGATTGAGGAAGCGGGGGCCAATGCGGGAGTCGCTGCCGATTCCGTGGCAGACCTGGTTAACGTTAGCGCCGACGGATTCGCAGATGGAAGCGACCGCATTGATGAAGGAAATCTTCATGGCCAGAAATGCGTTGGAGGCGTGCTTGATGAGTTCCGCGCTCTTGGTGGTGGTGACGATGATGGGAGCGGGAATGGAGGTGCGATCGGGTTGCGGGATAGCGTCACTGCGTTCGTAGTAACTACCGCTGGTGAGCGGCTCGTAGACCTGGCGGAGGATATTGGCGGCGCGCTCGGTATCGCAGCCGATGACGATGCGATCGGGGAAAAGAAAATCAGTGACGGCGGTGCCTTCGCGCAGGAACTCGGGGTTGGAAGCAACATCGAAGTGTGAAGGGTCGGTGCCGTTGCGCAGGATGATCTTCCGAACCCATTCGCTGGTATAGACCGGGACGGTGCTCTTCTCGACGACAACTTTGTAGTCACTGATGGCGCCGGAGATTTCGCGAGCGACCGATTCGACGTAAGAGAGGTCGGCCTCGCCGCGTTCGGTGGGCGGGGTGCCGACGGCGACGAAGATGGCGGAACTGAGGCGGACGGCCTCCTGCAGATCATCGGAAAAAGTGAGGCGGTGTCCGCGGTGGCGGCTTAGCAGTTCGGGCAGAAAGTTTTCATGGATGGGAACTTGCCCGTTCTTAAGGGCAGCCAGCTTGCGCTCGTCGTTGTCGACGAGAATCACGTCATGGCCAAGGTCGGCAAAGCAGGCGCCAGCCACCAATCCGACGTATCCGGAACCAACAACGGCGATCCGCATGTCTCAAACTCCCTGCATTAAAAATCTTGAAACGGCTCTGTTTTGAGGTATTTCCAAAGAGAAGCCACGGGGAGGAAGCAAATAAACCACACTCAGAGGAGCATTTTACCAAGCCCCAAGATTGGCTGATTCTAACATCTCTCCTGGCGAAGTGGAAGAAACGAAAGACTCCAGGAAAGATGTCCTATTGTTTTCTTGCCGTTTTGGAACTGCTGGCCGAGGCAGCCGGTAGTGGCTCGGTTTGATAAGGAAGCGAGCCAAACGCGCGATTATTGCGGCGCAAAGACCGCGCCGCACCGCGCGGCTCGCCCAGATTCCTCGCGGCGCAAAGAACGCTTGCTCGGAATGACAATCAAACAGAGACGCTACTGGGCCGCCGGACACGTGGGCATCTTGAAATAGGCGATCCTCGTCGCCCAGGAGGCGTTCCCGCTCGGCCAGTACTCGTTGACATACCAGAAGGTGCAATCGTCTTCGGGATCGACGGTCATGCTGGAATAGGTTCCCCAGGCCCCATTGCCGGTTGTAGGGGTTATTTCTTCTCCCTCGGAGTTGCCGTTGAGGATGGAAACTTCATAGCTGGGCGCGTTCGGCGTAGCCAGACTCCAATAGGAAAAATTGATCCCGGGGTCGGTGAAGCTATCGGACACGCTGTAGCCGACAGCGGCATTGCCGTCTTGATCCTGGGCGATGCTGGGCAGGAAGCGGAACACAGTGTTGTCCGGGTTGATCGTGCCCGCTTGATAAACGGAAGGGGTTACGAGGGCAGTGTCGCGCAGCTCGTACCAGCGGACGCCGGTTTGCAAAGCGTTCTGGCTGTTGTTGGCGGTCTGCACGGTATGGCTGATGAGGAAGGATTCGTAGCCGGGCGTGTTGATGAAATTGCGGTACGAGAAACGAGGCATAAAGCGGTCGCCGACGGAGTCGATGTGCTGCCCTGTTCCTTCATATGCGGGTTCGGGAACGCAATTCGTGATTGCGGGAAAGCCTGGAACGAAGAGGTAGCAGCCGGGCGTGTAGGTTATCACCGTGGGCGAAGGCGAGGTGAGAGTAAACGAGGAGTTCGCCGGCGTCGTCCAGTCCACGTGGAAATCCCATAGGTTAATCGTGTCGGATGTGGTCGTCACCCCGTCGTTGGTTGGATTCTCGATGCTGACCATATATTCGTCGCGGCCGGCCGGCGGAGCGGTGGTGCCGTCCACGTCTGCCGGGATCAAGCTGTGTCCGAGGTAAATGCCGTTGCTCAGCAGAGTGTCAGGACCGGGGAAGCACTGCGGAGTGAGCATGGTTTGGCCAAGCAGCATATCAGTGCGGTCGAGAGCACAGGCGAACACTCCAACGTCGGCATCGACGGTGGCGGTGTCAAACATATCGATGGTCACGTAGTAAGCGTCTGGCCAGGTGGCGAGCTTGGCCCAATCCGGAAGGTACACGGTTGACCCGTTTGTAAGATATGGAGTGAGGTTGAAGACGTAGGCGTACCAAGTCAGCGACGCGGAGCTGAGGTCGTCAGTATTCGAGACTGCGATGCAATAGTAGTAAGCGGTGCCGCCGGTGCTCGCTTTCCCGGCAATCACCCAACGCGAGGCCAGCCGGTCGAAAAGGATCACGGCATCCAGGTCGATATCGGCGCCCGAACACTGGGCAATGTTGCCATTCTGCCAAGGGGTTCCGATGGGCTGCGGAACCGACCAGACGGCAGCGTAGGGAGGCGACTTGGCGTAGGCTTGATATTCGGTGTTCACGTATTCCATGAACTGTTTGGTGCCAACCGCACCATTTGGATCGACGTCCTGCGAGGCTGTGCCTGCACCTTCCGCCAGTCCATCGAAAGAATTCACCGGGGAGACCGTGACCGTGGCTGTTGCTGTAACCTGCTGGCCGTTTCCGGTTGCCGTCGCGGTGTAGGTGGTGGTCTGGATGGGCGAGACGGAGCTGTTGCCGCTGAGCGCAACGCTGCCCACCGTAGGCGCGATGGAAACCGAGGTTGCGTTGGTGGAACTCCAAGTAAGTGTGGAGACTTGGCCGGCGAAGACGGTCGCGGGAGAAGCGCTTAGAGATACCGTCGGGACCGGTTGCGTGACCGTAACCTTGACGGTTGCTACGGCGGTTGATCCGTTCGTTCCGCTGGCGGTTGCGGTGTAGGTGGTTGTGGCCGACGGAGTCACAACCTGCGTTCCGCCGGCGGCGGGAAGAGTGTAGAGGTTGGTATCGACGTTGTCGGAAATTACAACCTGGGTCGAGTTAGTCGCGGTCACGGTGAGAGTGGAAGACTGTCCGGTGGTGACCGATGTAGGGCTTGCCGTAATCGTTACAGTCGGGGCAGGGATGGTGGTCGACGACCCGCCCCCTGAACCACCGCAACCCGCTAGGACGGCGGTTAATCCCAAAAGCATACCTGAGAACTTGGCCAGTTTCTGAATCATGAGTTAATTGGATGCTCTAAGTGTGGCGTACCACGCCTTTATTAGAAACCAAACTTTGGATCAAGAATCTCAGGATTCCCGTTTTTTCTTGCACCACTTGTGGAAGGCCAGTTGCGTATTGACAACCCCCGCATTTGGGACGAAACTCCGCTACAGACGCAGATAGAGCATCGGCTTCTATCGTATGGCACACCATCCCATGTTCGGTTCCGATCCCACAAAGCGAACGTTGCCGACAGCAGAAGAAGGTGCAACAGAGTCGCAAGGGGCGAGGGTTGGGAGGGAATCCGATTTGGCGGATCTGGCGGCAAAGTTTGCGGCGCATGGAGGAGGCGGGATGTCGCCGGACCTCTCGGCGGGCCTGGCGCTGGATGTGGTTCTCAACGAAATTGTAGAGCAGGCGTGCCTGGCCACCGGAGCAACCGGGGCGGCAATCATTCTGGAGCGCGACGGAGAAATGGTGTGCCGGGCGACGAGCGGAGCCAATGCTCCGGAGTTGGGCGCGCGGTTGGGCAGCGAACGGGGACTGACGGCGGAGTGCATAAAGACGAGGCAAGCGCAGCGTTGCGACGATGCGCAGGCCGACCCGCGGGCGGATGTCGAGGCTTCGCGGATTTTGGGAGTGCGCTCCGTACTGGTTCTACCGCTGCTTCGGAATGGCGACCTGGCTGGAGTCCTGGAAGTTTTTTCGTCGCGGCCGCAGGCTTTCAGGGAGCGAGACGAACTCACACTGGAGGCGCTGACCCGCCGCATATTGAAAAATCTGGGAGAGGGCAGTGCGCCGTTCATTGCCGCACCGCAGAGTTCCGCGACGCCGGTTCCGCCGAATCCGGCGAGTGAGTTGGAATCGCAGGCAAGGTCAACGAATCTGACAAAAGATGAGGTCAGTCCGGAGATTTTTGGGCGAACTCCACGAAGTGGACTTGACGTGATCACCTTCGTGCTGGGGGTGGTGGTTGTGGCTTGTGCTGTGTTATTGGGAACGCTGGTTGGCTTCCGTCTGGGCTGGCGAAGGACGGCAGCCGGTCGAGGGCGGGTAACGAATTCAGCCTCTGGCGGTGCAACACCGTATGACGCAGGAGTTCAATCGTCCGATGCAAGACCTGCAACTGATGCCGGTTCCACTCCCGCCTCATCTGTAAGGGCGAACTCAACGGCCGTGGTCAGCAAGAAGGAAGACGCGGGGGCGCTCAAGGCTCCGGCTGCCAGTCCGCAGGATGCACCTCTTCCGGCCGGCAGCCTTCGGGTTTACGAGAATGGAAAAGAAGTTTTCCGTATGTCTCCTGCTGAGGGGCAGAGTGAGGGGGCCAGCAGCGCAGATATGTATGGGCCGGGGGTGCAACGAGCGTCCAAGGTGGAGCAGGCGCCAATCCTTGAGGTGTCGCCGGAGGTGGCGGAAGGCAGCCTGCTTCATCGGGTTGAACCGGATTATCCGGAGGAAGCGCGACAACAGCAGATCCAAGGGACGGTGGTGTTGGACGTGCACACGGGACGGGATGGCACCGTACAGGAAGTGAAGTTGCTCAGCGGCCAGCCTTTGCTGGCTGAGGCTGCAATTGCCGCGGTGAAACAGTGGCGATTCAAGCCGCGCATGGTCAAAGGAGAGGCGGTGGAGATGCAAACGACGGTAACGTTGAGTTTCAAGTTGCCCCGCTGAGGGCAGTAAGCGTAGCTAGAGAACGCTGCAAGAGAAGTGAAGGCTTCGGCGTTTTCAGCGTCCGTAAAATAAAGGTTTCCGGCGGCGCCGTTTAGGTGGCGGTTTTGCGGAAGGGCGCTGTGGCTATCTCATGCGGCGAGGAGATCACTGAACGTGCGAGCCGGCGCGGAGAATGGTTGTGGGGCGTGCTGCCGTCGCGGAAGGCGTAGAGTACGACTTCAACCCGGCTGGAAACTCCCAGCTTGTCGAAAATCCGGAACAGGTAGTTCTTGACGGTGTGTTCCGTCAGCTTCAGACGTTCGGCAGTCTCGCGATTGGTAAGTCCTTCGGCCACGCATCGTACTACGTCGGTTTCGCGGGCTGAGAGCACGCCGCCAGTCAGATTCAGGCACCCCCCGAGCGGACGATGGGCAAGGGCGTCCAGCAGGAATCGCAATTCCGCGCTGCTGGCCCAGACCTGCCCGTTGTCGACGCACTGGATACACTTCGCCAACAGGAAGAAAGGTTCGGTGCGACAGAAAACGCCCTGGGCTCCGGAACGAAAAGCCTCCACCACCGGCGTGCGCTCGGAGGAGTCGAGCAATACGATTACGCGCGTACCTGTCGATTGGGTGCGAATCTCGCGAACCAGATCGAAAGCTCCCACTCCGGGATCGCCAAGCTTGGCACTGATGAGCGCCACCTGAGGCTTCTCCTTTTTTACTAATGCGAGAATAGCGCCAGCGCTGGACGGGGACTCGATCATCTGGAACTGACCTTCGCGCTCGAGAGCGCCTACCAGCAACTGCGTGGTCATGGGAGTACTGTCCGCAGCCAGGACGCGCGGGCGGAGTGGATTCGGAATGGGTACTAGATGTGCCATTTAGTTTTAGTGGTGCTGAAAACCAAGCTCAGCCGAGATCGCAGGGGAGACTGACGCAGCGGACGCCAAGGAGCACCAGCTTACAGGAAATTCGACTCTAAGTAAATGGCACAATCAAAGAATTTGAGTGACCGTGATATGCACGCTAAAGGCTACTGTCTCGCTCGGGTTAGGGCTAGTCTAGGGCAGGCGATAGAGACTTTAGTCTCTTAACTTCTTACCTCTTGCACGAAATTGCGATGCAATTTAATCTCTGGCCACTGAAGTAAGCTGTTTTCTGAAGACCGTTAACCCCCCCCGGCGTTAAAGACGCAATGACTCCAACGAACTATTAAGCTGGTTGCAAGAGTGTTCGTTCTAGCAGCGGTATTTGGTTTTGCTGGCTTTGCCTTGGGGAGTTGGCGGAATGGGACTCAGAGGGCAGAGCTGTATATGTGGAACTAAGGCGTGCTGGAGTTTAGAAAGCTTTTCTCACAGGAGAGAGTCATGAAGTTTGTTCGCAGCGCTGCTCGAAACATACGAACCGCCGGCGAGTTGTTTTCCTTCTTTGGCGGCCGGCGCTGGTGGGTTCTACCCATCATCGTCACGCTGTTCTTACTCGGAGCCTTTATTGTTGTCGCCCAAAGCTCCTCGCTCGCTCCCTTCATCTACACCATGTTCTAAAGGGCATGTTCAAGGGAACCTGGACTGGGCGTGAGTGGAACCGAGGAGCCTGCCGGTGAGAAACTCACGCCCTTCCCAACCCCCGATTGAATACGGAAGCGGGGCGCAGTGCAAACCACGAGTGGAGTTTTTGCGCGATGAGTGCGAGTCCTACTAGTCCGACAAGTACGAGTCCTAAGAAGCACGGATTCTTGAGGGCAGTCATGGGGCTTCTGATCCTGTGTCTGCTGTTCGAAGGTGTATTGCGTCTCTTTGGCTACGGGCACTACACGATTTATCGTCCGGATCAGAGGCTGCTCTGGGTGCCAGAGCCGGGACGCACGCTGACCGTGGTCAATCATTTGCCGATCACGATCAACGACCAGGGCTTCCGCTACGGAGTCGATCTCACGCCGAAGCAGAGTGATCAGTTTCGGGTGATCGCCTTCGGAGATTCCTCGACGCAAGGCTGGGGTGTGGACGACGAGTCGCACTACAGCGCGGTGATGGAAAAAACGCTGAACCATGGCAGCTGCACGAAGGAACATTTCCAGGTGGTGTCGGCGGGCGTGAATGCATATCCGAATTCTCTGGTCGCCGAGAAACTAAAACAAGTCGTCGAGGATGATGCCACGCGTCCCGACGTGGCGATTGTTGCCTACAGTTACAACAGCAACTTCGAAAAGTTGACGCAGTTGCAAGGGGAAGACCGGAAGAAATTCCTGCGCCGGGTGGAGTGGAAATCGATTGCGCGCCGCAGCGCGATCTACAACTACGTGATCGAAGACCTGCTGCGCAGGTTCGCCTATTACCGGCTGCGGCATCTGCTCATGGCGGGCACGCTGGACACGCTGAAGGGCATGGACGATCTGGATATCAACCAGTTCGATAAGAATCTGGAGCAGAGCCTGGAGCTTTGCCGGAAGTACCATGTGGAACTGGTGTTCCTGATGCTTGGCTCCGATGGACAGACGCCGCAGATGGCGATGCATCCGTTCCAGAAAGCCATGATGGATTTCGCGGAGAAAGAGCACGTGCCGATGGTGAACATGATCCCGATCATCAGCACCAAGGATCAGAACGCGATGTTCATGGATCCGGCGCATCCCACGGTGGCTGGACATCAGATTATTGCCGGTGAACTGGTCAAGACCGTCGAGAATCTGCCGGCTTATGAAGCGGCTTGCAGCACTCCCCAGGCGCAGGCGAATTCGGCGAACGCAGCGTCCTCCGCGCAGGCAGTTACGCCGGTCTCGGCTCGCTGAGCGAAAGCGGAAGACTGAATCTAAAGAATCTTCGTCAAGAAATTCGGCACGAAAAAGGAACTCAAAAATATGTTTAAACGAGCGTGGCAAGCCTGGAAGGAACTGGCGCACAAGATCGGCAACTTTCAGGCGCGCGTGATTCTGACGATCTTCTACGCTGTTCTGGCGCCCTTTGGCCTGGGAACCAAGCTTTTCTCCGATCCCCTACGCATTAAAAGTCTGCCCACTCAATGGCTGGACCATCCTGATGACGCCTGCGACATGACGCAGGCAAAGAGGCAATAACCGTGTATATCCTTGGAGTCTCCTGCTATTTCCACGACGCGGCCGCAGTGTTGTTGAAGGACGGCGTCTTAGTGGCCGCCGCCGAAGAAGAGCGCTTCTCGCGCATCAAGCACGACTACGGCTTTCCCAGCAAGGCCATCAAGTTCTGTCTGGATCAGGAAGGCCTGAAGGGCGAAGATCTGGATTACGTGGTCTTCTTCGAGAAGCCATTCCGGAAGCTCGATCGCATCTTGATGATGACGCTGCAGACCTATCCCAAGTCGTACAAGGTGTTCCGCGAATCCATGATTACGTGGATGACGGACAAGATCTGGGTGGGAAACAAGCTGCAGACGGAAATCGGAGTGCCCAAGGAAAAGATCCTGTTCTCCGAGCACCACCTTTCGCATGCGGCCAGCGCGTACTTGTGCTCTCCGTTTGACGAATCGGCGATCCTGACGGTGGATGGCGTGGGCGAGTGGGTGACCACGACCTACGGGGTGGCGAAGGGCAACGAAATCAAGCTGCAGAAGCAGATCGAGTTTCCCCACTCGCTGGGCCTGCTCTACAGCGCGTTCACCGCGTTCCTGGGCTTTGAAGTCAACGAGGGCGAGTACAAAGTGATGGGCATGGCGCCCTACGGAGTGCCGCGCTATGTGGACAAAGTCTGGAAGATGATCAAGATGAACCAGGACGGATCGTTCGCCCTGGACATGGATTATTTCAGCTATCACCATTCCACCTATAAGACCTACAGCGAAAAGTTTGAAACGTTGTTCGGAGCGCCGCGTGCGCCGAAGAGTTTGTTCTTTACGGAAGCCACGGGGTTCCCGCAATACTTTGGGACTGCGCCGGGCAACATGAAAGAGCTGTCAAAACTGAACCAGCACTACGCCGACATTGCCGCCAGCATCCAGAAGGTGACGGAAGAAATGCTGCTGACCATGGCCAAGCATCTGCGGAAGACAACGGGCTTGACGCGGTTGTGCATGGCAGGCGGCGTGGCGCTGAACAGCGTGGCCAATACACGGATTCTGAACGAATCGGGATTCGAAGAGCTCTACATACAGCCCGCGGCGGGTGACGGCGGCGGAGCGCTGGGAGCGGCGTTGTGGGCTTACAATACTCTCCTCGGCAAACCGCGGAATTTCACCATGGAGCACGCCTACTGGGGACGCGAGAACTCGGATGGCGAGATCAGCGACTTCCTGACGGAGAACAACATCCCGCACAGCCGCTTCAATAACGAAGATGAGCTGCTGGATCGCGTGGTCGGCCAGTTGACCAGCGGAAAAGTAATAGGCTGGTCGCAGGGCCGGTTCGAGTGGGGTCCACGGGCATTGGGAAATCGTAGTATCATCGCCGATCCGCGAAATCCGAACATGAAGGATATCGTGAACGCGAAGATCAAGTTCCGCGAGCCGTACCGACCGTTTGCGCCTTCAGTGCTGGCGGAATCGGCGGAGAAGTATTTCGACCTGCCGAACGCGACGCATCACTCTCCGGCGCGCTACATGCAGTTTGTGGTGCCGGTAAAAGAGAAGGAAAAGGCGACGTTGCCGGCGATCACGCATGTGGATGGCACCGGGCGCTTGCAGACCGTGTTCAAGGAACAGAGCCCGCGCTATTACAAGCTGATTGAGCGTTTTGGACAGGCCACGGGAGTGCCGGTGATCCTGAACACTTCGTTCAATTTGAAGGGCGAGCCCATCGTGAACACGCCGGCCAACGCGTTCAATACATTTTCCAAGAGCGAGATGGACGCTCTGGTTCTGGGCAACTTTATTGTCGACAAGCAGATTGCATAACTAACAAGGTGCAAATGACCACACTTACAACGCCAGCATCCACAGCATCCCAAACCGCACCGCAACCCTTGTTTGAGCGGGCGATCGACGTCTTGGCCTGTCCGTATTGCGGTGGCGACCTGCGTTCGGACGGACAAAAGGTCCATTGCCAGGGCTGCGCGAAGACTTTCAACATCGATAGCGGGATTCCGCAACTGTTCGCTCCGCACGATCCGGAGCAGCAGAAGGGTGATGTCACGGATATCGTGAAGGCCTTTTATGAGGAGAATCCCTTTCCGAACTATGACGACATAGATTCGGAACAGACGTTGATGGAGAAGGCCACCCGGGGTGTGTTCGCGCGGCTTTTGGGAGAGCAGATTCCGCAGGGGGCTTTGGTGCTGGAAGTGGGCTGCGGTACCGGCCAACTCACGAACTTTCTCGGCATGCACTATAACCGGCGCGTTTTCGGTTCCGACATGTGCCTGCATTCGTTGCGGCTGGCGAATGGGTTTCGCGAGCGATGCCGAATCAAGAACGCGGGTTTCACCCAGATGAACCTGTTCCGGCCGGCGTTCAAGCCGGGCGTTTTCGACCTGGTGATCTCGAACGGCGTGCTGCATCATACGGCCGATCCGCTGGGCGCGTTCCAATCGATCTCGCGGCTGGTGAAGCCGAACGGCGTCATCATCGTCGGGCTCTACAACAAGATTGGGCGCTTGACCACGGACTTCAAACGCTTCCTGTTCCGCATTACCGCCGACAAACTGAGCTTTCTGGATGCGCACATGCGCAACAAGAACTATAACCAGGACCGCAAACGGGCATGGTTCTTCGATCAATATAAACATCCGCACGAGAGCAAGCACACGTACAGCGAAGTGCTGAACTGGTTTGAGGCGAATGGTTTCGATTATTTGTCCAGCATTCCGAAAATCGATCCCGGCCCCTTCACCGACGAGGAAAAGCTGTTTATGCCTCACGATAGGGGAACAAGCTTTACGCGTTGGGTGACGGAAATGGAAATGCTGATGACGGGCGGCAAGGATGGGGCGCTGTTCATCATGATCGGACGAAAGAGGAAGAGTTAGCCGGCGTTCACTCAAGGTCACCATTTCCAGGCCAGAGGCCATCTCATAATGAAGCGAAAAGTACGCCGCCGGCTCCCTCAGGGGCTAAAGCCCGCGTTGATTTTGCGAGCTTACGCGGCGCTGAAGCGCGGCTCTTCCACGGTGCTTCACGCATTTGTGAGTTTTTCCGCAGCCTCTGAGTCGTGCCCTTCCCAAAACCATTTATAGAACGTTGCTAGTTTCCCAACGACTGAAAAGAGAGATCATCATAGCTTTGTTTGCATTGCGCGGTAACGGGAAATGTGGCGTGGGATATCTCTCGTCTACGTTGTCAGTCGTCGTATTGCTGGCGGCCGCGGCATTCTCCCAAGTCAACGTTACGACTTATCACAACGATGCTTCGCGCACCGGTCAGAATACGCATGAGACCACGCTGACTCCCTCCCTGGTAAACGTCAACTCCTTCGGCAAACTTTTCTCCCAGCCGGTTGACGGCCAGATTTACGGCGAACCTCTCGTGCTCTACAATCTGCATATTGCAGGCAAGGGCGCGCACACTGTGGTTTACGTGGCCACGGAGAACGACAGCGTTTTCGCCTTTGATGGCAACAGCAACACCGGCAGTAATGCGAGTCCGCTCTGGCAGGTGAGCTTCATAGACCCCGCGGAGGGCATCACGACTGTTCCATCGTCAGATCTTGGCACCGACGCAATTACTCCGCAGATCGGCATCACCGGAACGCCGGTCATCGATCAGAGCAACGGCACGCTGTACGTGGTCGCCGCCACCAAAGAAAACGGAGTTTATTACCAGCGGCTGCATGCTTTGGATGTGACCACGGGATCCGAAAAATTTGGCGGGCCGGTGGTGATTGCGGCAACTGTGAAGGGCACGGGATCGAATTCATCGAACGGGTATATTTCGTTTGACCCGTTTCGTTCCAATCAGCGGCCTGGGCTGCTGCTAGTGAATGGCGTGGTTTACATTGCGTGGGCGTCGCATGGGTTGGAATCGAAGTATGCCTACCACGGCTGGATCCTTGGCTATAACGGAACCACGCTGCAGTTAGCCAGCGCATTTTGCGTCACGCCCAACGGCGACCAGGGCGGAATTTGGCACAGTGGGGACGGGTTAGCAGCCGACAACGACGGAAATATTTTCTTCATGAGCGGCAACGGTACGTTTGACGTAAATCAGGGTGGCGTCGACTACGGCATGAGCTATGTGAAGTTGTCGTCGACGAGCGGCCTGAACGTGGCCAGCTACTTTACGCCGTTCAACGCGGTGCAGGAAAGCTCGGGAGATAAGGATTTGGGATCGGGCGGACCTGTGCTGCTGCCGTATCAGAGCGGCGCGGCCGCGCCGAATCTGGCCGTGGGAGCGGGGAAAGACGGCAACATCTACCTGGTGAACCGCGACAAAATGGGCGGATTCAATCCCAAGAGCAATTCACAGATTGTAGAGGAGATTCCGAGCGCGTTTGCGGGACACAGCGTGTATAGCACTCCGGCCTATTGGCAGGGCTATCTTTATTACTGGGCGACCTTCGATTATCTGCGCATCTTTCAAGTGAGCGATGGACTGATCGGAACTACGCCGGTCGCCACCTCCACCTATTCACTGGCTTCTCCCGGGGCCACGCCGGTGATTTCGGCCAACGGGAGCACGAATGGCGTCGTTTGGGCATTGGATACGAGCCAGGCGCTGACCGGGCCGGCGGTACTGCATGCGCTGAATCCGCAGACCGCGGCAGAGCTCTACAACAGCACGCAGTCCGGAACGCGCGACCAAGCGGGTAACGCCGTGAGGTTTACCATCCCCACCGTGGCCAACGGGAAGGTATACGTGGGAACGGCAACGGAATTGGATGTATACGGTCTGCTTCCTTAGAGACTTTCGACATCGGTGCTTTCGACCTCTTGCAGTTTGTTGCGTTGCAGAGTTAGGGTAGCCTGACACTGTGGGAAGCTGTTTCAGATATTCGTCTCTCCCGGCTAAGCCGTTCTCCCCCCGATTCGGTAAACCCTGAGTGGAAGAGAGATCCCAAGCGCAACTATGGGCTGAGGCAAAAGGCCCAAATAGCAGAAACCTAGAATTTTGGGGAATTTTTCCTGTCTGAAGTGGCGGAATGTGACTCACAGGGCGGAGCCATAACCGGGACCGCCAACCCGGAAGTTTTCCCAGCCCTGCCCTGGGGATCTAGTATCTTGCGATCGAACCTGTCCGCTGAACGATCTGAGAATCCGAGATTTGCTGGAGGTTTTTCGTGAAATTGAGCAATAGCACTTACTACGCGAGCCAAACGCCCGCACGGAAGATTGTCAACTTGCTGCTCATGACGGCGATCCTGTTGGGCGTGGCGCTGGTTTGTAGCGGTCAGCAGGCGCCGAACACGATCAATACGATTGCAGGTGGCGGAGCTACGCCGACCAGTCCGCTGGCAGTCGATCTTCCGGGGCCGACCTCGGTGGTTAAAGATGGATCGGGAAACCTCTACATCGCGCCGCCAGCGTCCGCGTATGTGTTCGAATTAACGGCGAGCGGCACCATGCAAAATCTGACCGGTCTGGGATGGGGCTTTTTCAACGGTGACGGCGGCCCGGCGAGCGCCGCCAATGTGGGAGCGCCAACCAGCCTGGCGATCGACAAGCTGGGTAACATCTACATCTCGGATGTGGGCATTTCGCGAGTGCGCGAAATCTCGAACGGCATCATCAACACCATCGTGGGCGACGGCACCAAGTGCGACATCGCCCAGGGAACGAATGTGTGCGGCGACGGGGGCCCGGCATCATCCGCGAACCTGAACATACCCAGTTCGATTGCGCTCGACAGCGCGGGCAACATCTATATCGCCGATACGGTGGATGATCGCATCCGGGTGGTCAACACGGGTGCATCGACGATCACAGTCGCCGGAACCAGCATCCCGGCCGGGGACATTCAGACCATCGTGGGTAACGGCACGGCGTGCAGCATCTCGACCAACCCAACGTGCGGCGACGGTGGGCCGGCCAGCGCGGCCCAAGTGAACCTGCCGCAGGGCGTCTTTGTGGATGGCGCGGGAAACATCTACATCGCCGATACCAGAGATCATGAAATCCGCGAGATTCTTGCCGGACAGTCGACCATTCAATCTTATGCCGGCCAGATTGGCGCGGCGTGTCCCAGCCCAACCAGCGGTTGCGGCAACGGTCGATACGCCTATAACGCGCTGCTTTATCTTCCGCAGGGCATCTTTATCGACTCCAACGGTTTTGGGTATATTGCGGATACCGGCGATGACCAGATCCGGTTCATCAATCAAAACGGAGTTATTTCGACGATTGCCGGCACGGGCGTACAGGGCTTCGCGGGAGACGGCAGTTCGGCGGTGAGTGCCGAACTCGACCTGCCGGCCAGCGTGTACGTGGATTCGAGTGCGAACATCTATGTTTCCGATACCGGCAACCAGCGCGTCCGTGAGTTCACCAACGGCGGGAATATTCAAACCGTGGTTGGAGGAAGCCTGGGCGACGGTCCGGCGTTGAGCGCACAATTCGCCAACCCGTATTCGGTGGCGGAAGATTCCTCAGGGAATGTCTACTTTGCCGATCAAGCCAACAATCGAGTGCGTAAACTTACCAACAACGGCGGCACGTTTACGGTATCGACCATCGCTGGAACCGGGAGCATTGGCTACAGTGGAGATGGGGCCGCCGCCACTGCCGCGACAATGAACGCGCCCAGCTACATCGCCCTCGATACTCTGGGAAATCTCTACATCACCGACACCAACAACCTGGTGATCCGGCAGGTGAATCTGAGCTCCGGCATCATCAACACCGTGGCGGGAATTGCCGGACAAGGTTGTCCTCCTCCTACGGGGTGTGGTGACGGCGGACCGGCCACGGCGGCCACGTTCACTAACCCACTGGGCGTTGCCACGGATGGCGCCGGCAACCTGTACATCGCGGACTATTACGACTATCGCATCCGCGTCGTGAACATGGGGAAGACGTCCGTTACGATCACCGGCATCACGGTTAAGCCCGGAGACATCGCAACCATCGCCGGGAACGGGACACAGGGAGATTGCAGCTTCAACAAGACCTGCGATGGAAAAGCGATCAACACCGGTCTGAACCACCCGGGTTCGGTTGCGGTTGACAGCGCCGGGAATGTGTATCTCTCGGATCAGTGGAACAATTCGGTGCGGGTTGTTTCCAACGGTTCCAATGGGTACGCAGCGGGCATCATCACCAACTACGCTCTGGGCGGAAAACCCGGACCTACGGGAGACGGTGGTCCCGCGTCGAAGGGCGGAATGTGGAACCCGTTGCTGGTCACGCTGGATCCTTTGGGTAATTTGTATATCTCTGGCGGCAACGACGATCTGGTGCAAAGAGTCGATGTTTCGACTACGGCGCTGGGCGGGCCCCACGAGATCGGAAGCGCGGCCGGCAATCCGACCAACCCGACGGTTGGTGGGTTTAGCGGGGACGGTGGCTCCGCTACCGCTCTGGGTGCGAAGATGTCAAACTTGGGAAGCAGTGTGGACGGTTCGGGGAATCTCTACATCGCAGATGCCGGCAACAATCGCATCCGCTATGTACCGTTGGCACCCGAAGGCGCGGCTTCTGGTTCCACGCTCGCGTTGGGCACGTGGCCGATTGGTCAACAGGGAAGCAAGACGTTGACGTTCACCAGCACCGGCGGAGCTGAGTTGACGGTCAACTCAATCGCCGTCACTGGAGGAGACTCCAGCGAGTTCGTGCAAGCGAACACCTGCGGCGCCGCACCCATCTCCATGGGACCGGATGCAAACTGCAAGGTTACGATAACGTTCAAGCCGAGTGGCTATG
This sequence comes from Acidobacteriaceae bacterium, assembly GCA_003140075.1. Classification (GTDB taxonomy): domain Bacteria; phylum Acidobacteriota; class Terriglobia; order Terriglobales; family Acidobacteriaceae; genus Sulfotelmatobacter. Next base: position 16,758 of record PLIO01000157.1, read on the forward strand.
GAGCGCAGACCGCGACGCTGAAATTCACCGACAACGCCCCCGACAGTCCGCAGAGCGTAACCCTGAATGGTTCGGGACCGGACTACAGCATCTCGGCTTCGCCTTCAGGAATCAAGCTGACGCAGGGAGCGGAAGGCACATCGACAATTTCGCTGTCGCCGATTGCCCAGTTCAGTCAAACCGTGAGCTTGACGGTTAGCGGTTGTCCTGCCAATACGACGTGCACGGTCTCACCGAGTTCGGTCACTCTTACTGGTGGGAGCGTTTCCACCACTACGCTTACCATTCAGACGACCAGCACCACGCCCATCGCCACTTCCACACTGGTGGTAAGTTCGACCTTCGAGAACCTGGCGCACAACGCTAACGTTACTCTGAAGGTGAGTAAGTAGACTCAACCCGGGCAACGATCGAAGGCGACTCGGTAAGACGACCAAGGGCAAGGCGGACTCTTTCAGAGTCCGCCTTCTTTGCCTAAAGCGGCGGAGGAGATCGCACGTAACATGGCTGCTGGATTTTCGAGTCAAACTTCATACTGATCTCTGCATCTAAACTGCAACGGAAACCGCGCAGACTTGGTTGGTCTGGCGGGGTATCATTGAGAGGAATCATGGGAATAAAAGGCGCGCTGAAGGCGATAACAGGAGCGGTAGTTCTATTGGTTTTGGCAGGCAGTTGGTTTTCCAGGGATATCCAGGCTGCGCAAAAGCCAGCAGGTTCGGCGAACGGTTCCGTGGACGCTTCTACTAAGACGAGCACGCTGGAAATGTTCCGCCGGTCGCCGATGAGTTTCGTGGAGAATCAGGGCCAGAGCGACAATCGTGTGAAGTTCACCTCGCGAGGCGCGGGATACGCTTTGTTTCTCACCCGCGACGGCGCCGTCATGAAACTTCAGAATCCTGAATCTTCTAGGAGTCCGCTGGCGAAGGTTGCGCCCGCGACTGCTCCATCGATGCCGTACATCGGAAACAACCAGCCAGGTGATGCGAGCAGCCAGAGTTCGATCAAGAGTGTGTCGGTTCTGAACATGAGGCTGGTGGGAGCGAACCCGGAGGCGAGCATCACCGCCTTGGATCGCCAGAAGAACACCAGCAATTATTTTATTGGGAACGACCACTCCAAATGGCGAACCAACGTTTCGAACTTCGGGAAGGTCCGTTACGCCGGCGTCTATCCGGGCGTCGACCTGGTTTACTACGGGAATCAGCGGCAACTGGAGTATGACTTCGTGGTGGCGCCGGGCGCAGATCCGAATGTAATTGCCTTGCATTTCGGCAGCGGAGCGGAGGGCGCCGAGAGCCTTTCCTCGACCATCGACAACAATGGCGATTTGGTGGCGCATCTCGAAGGCGGCGACGTTCGCTTTCACAAGCCGGTGGTTTACCAGAGCGCGACGTACCAGAGCGATGACGAGCAGCATAGGAACCTGATCGATGGGCGCTATGTTTTGCGCGCTAGCGGGCAAGTGGGTTTTGAGCTGGGGACTTATGATCGCAGCAAAGAACTGGTAATCGATCCGACTTTGACCTACTCCACTTACCTTGGCGGCAGCAATGTAGACGTTGCGTTCGGCGTCGCTGTGGATTGCTGCGGGAGCGCCTTTGTTACCGGCAGTACGCTGTCGACGGATTTTCCCGTGACAGCAGCTCCGAACGGCGCCTTGCAACCGACTAACGCCGGCGAGAAAGATATCTTCGTTACCAAATTCGACGCTGGAGCCGATTCCGAGGAGTACTCCACCTACGTGGGCGGGTCAGGCGATGATGTGGCAACGGACATTCACCTGGACAATCTTGGAGACATGACGGTCACCGGCTATACGTTATCGACGGATTTTCCGCTTGAGCTTCCGATCCAGGGAACCTTCGGCGGCGGTTCGGTGACGGGGGATGCGTTTCTTTTCCAGATCGCCTCGCACGGCACTGCCTTTGTGTATTCCACCTATTTTGGGGGCAGCTCGGATGACCAGGGGTTCAGCCTGGCGCTCGATAGCGACAATAACGTGTATGTTGTGGGGTACACCAGTTCGACCAATTTTCCGGTCATCCCGGGATCGTTGCATACCACTTGCGGATCTACTGCAAAAGGCGTGTGCTCGAATGGATTCGTGCTGAAGGTGAACGTGCCTCCCGGCCAGGGCCAGCAGACCTCCTTGGTGTATTCCACTTATCTTGGTGGCTCGGGAGGGCTCGGCGACGCGGCTTATGGCATTTGGGTCGATAACACCACATCCCCGGCGCCGGGCATAGCCTATGTGGTGGGAATTACGGGTTCACCTAATTTCCCCGTCACCAAGTCGGCTTTCGATCAATCTTGCGGCACGGATGGGAAATGCAACGGGACCTACGACGGTTTTGTGGCCGAGCTTGCCCCCGGGGGCAACGCTCTGACTTTCTCGACGTTCCTGGGCGGCAGCGGGTATGACTACGCCGCCGGCGTGGCCGTGGATTCGACCGGCGTGTACGTTTCGGGGAATACAACCTCCACGAATTTTCCCGTCACGAAAGGCGCGGCGCAGAAGACGTTTGGAGGAATGTCGAGCGGGTGCGTGCCCAGCAATACGAAGACTTGCGGGGATGTGACGCTCAGCAAGTTAAACCCAACCGGATCCGCCCTTCTGTATTCCACCTACCTTGGCGGCAGTCTCGACGAAAATCCCGGCCTGTCGATGGCGCTGGATCCGGGAGGCAGCGTATACGTAACCGGCCAGACCGACTCCACCAACTTCCCGTTGGTTACGCCGCTCCAGGGCGTGTACCGGGGAGCCGTGAGCAATGCGTTTCTCACGAAGTTGAATCCAGAGGGGACGGCATTCAGCTACTCCACCTACGTTGGCGGGTCTGCGCAGGACAGCGGTTCTCGGGTAATCCTCGATGTCAATTTAGGCACTTACGTTTCGGGAACCACGACCTCGACGAATTTCCCGACCACGGCGGGCGTGTTTCAGCCCAACTGCGGAACGGATGGCAATTGCAATGGCGGGTTGAGCGATGCTTTCGTATTCAAGGTGAGCACGTCCGCCAGGCTCAGCATCGCGGCTGCCGCGCCCAAGACGGTGGTCACGGGAAAAACGCTGACCTACACGATTGCGAGCGGGAACAGCGGTCCAGACGATGCATCGGTGGTTGCTATCACCGATGCGTTGCCCACCGGTACGACGTTCCAGAGTGTGACCATAAGCCCGGGAACTTGCACCGCTCCGGCGCAGGGCGCGACGGGCACGGTTACATGCACGATTGGCCTACAGCCCGTGGGAGCCCGAATCAGAGGCACCATCGTCGTGAACGTCACGGCCGCAGCGGGGGCTATGATCAGCAATACAATCGGGGTTAACGCCCCGAACAGCACCAACAGTCCGTCAGCCACAGTGGTTACGACCGTCGAGGCGGCAAGTGCGCTGGATCCGAGGCGGAAATTGCTGCCGAGGTAGCGGCCGTTCTTGCATTTGAGGCCTCCACCTGCACTAAATTCCACGAGCTTTTTGACTCTATTCAAAGGCAGCCGTTCCGTATTATCGTACTTTGGCTTGTGCCGCACTCTCCTCCAGCACAGGCGGACGTCTGCCCCCAGATAATCTTAAGGAGGTCTTCCGCTATGCGTGTTCGTGTCCCTGTGGTTTTGATTGGTCTAAGCCTCGCATTCGCCTTCACTGCCGTGGCGCAGCAATCGGATGCTCATTCTGCGCCTCCCGCAGCGCGCAGGGAAGTCAAACCTCCCAATACGCAGAGTGGAGACATGACTGTGATCCAGCACATTGTCTTCATCATGAAGGAGAATCGCAGCTTCGACAACATGTTCGGAACGTATCCGGGGGCAAACGGGGCGACCACTGCGCCGATCTCGACTGGCCAGACCATCACCATGGGGCATACGCCCGATGCCACTCCGCGCGATATCGCCGGTCACGGCTGGTATGACTATTACAACGGGCTGGACGGCGGGAAGATGGACATGTTCGACGTGATTCCCGGCGGGAGCCTGGGCGAAGATTATCTCTCCTTAAGCCAGTTGCAGCAGGCCGATATGCCGAACTACTGGAAGTACGCGCAGAATTTTGTGCTTTCCGATAACACTTTTACATCGCTGCGAGGAGCCAGCTTTCCGAACCACCTGTACATGGTGGCTGCACAATCGGGCGGAGTTTTTCTGAACCCGCTCCTGGGAAGCCAGACGCCCAACTACTGGGGCTGCGACGCACCGGCCGGTACTTACACGCGAGTGTTGGATACCACCACCGGCCTGGTTACGATGCCTTTCCCATGTTTCGATTTTCAGACGCTGGCCGATAGTCTGGAAGACGCGGGAATCAGTTGGAAGTTTTACGCGCCGGCGGAAGGAACGTCGGGATACACCTTTTCGGCTCTGGACGCGATCAACCACATCCGCAACGGGCCGCTCTGGGCCAGCAACGTAGTGCTGGATACGCAGTTCATCACCGATGCGCAGAACGGGAACTTGCCGGCCGTGAGCTGGCTGGTCATGGGATCGCCTTACAACGAGCATCCCCCGGAAAGCACGTGTGTGGGCGAGAACTGGAGCGTGACCGAGCTCAACGCCTTGATGAACGGGCCGGATTGGGACTCCACAGCGGTGTATCTGGCGTGGGACGATTTCGGCGGATTCTACGATCACGTGGTCCCGCCGGTCAGCGACTATTTTGGACTCGGCGGCCGCGCGCCGATGTTGATCATCTCGCCGTATGCCATCGCCGGTCAGGTCACGCATACGCAATATGAGTTTTCATCGATCCTGAAGTTCATTGAGGAGCGGTTCGGCCTGCCGCCGTTGACCGATCGGGATGCCGACGCCAACGACACCACCGACAGCTTCAATTTCTCGCAGACTCCGTTGCCGCCTTTCCCATTGACGACTCGCAGTTGTCCTTTTGTGGATCCGAATGTTTATGTCGGCGCACAAACCGAGGGGAAGGCCTCGCCTCTTACGGTGCTGTACCTGGTGAATAACAGCACCAAGAAAATGACGCTGACGAGCATCACGGCCAGCGGTTCGTTTACCCAGAAGAACAATTGCCCCACCAGCATTCCCGTGGGGCAGAAGTGCACTCTCGACATTACGTTCAAGCCGCAGGCGGTCGGGCCGCTTAGCGGAACCGTGACCATTAAGGATAGCGACCCGACCAGCCCGCAGACCATCAATCTGACAGGCGTAGGCGTGGCGACGTCGTTCTCGGCGATTCCCAACTTCGGCTCGGTTTATATGGGCACGTCGGCTTCCAAGACGGTTACCCTCACCAATACCCAGAGCACGCCGCTGACGGTGAACAGCATCACTGTCTCGGGGCCGTTTACGCAAACCAACAACTGCGGCTCGGTGGTGAGCGGCAGCGGCAGCTGCACGATTACCCTCACCTTCAGTCCTACGGTTACGGGTACGTTGTACGGCGGTCTGTCGTTGCAAAGCAGTGACGCCGTCAGTCCGATTACCGTGGATCTCGAGGGCACCGGACAATCGATTAAGTACTCTCCCACCAGCCTGACCTTCCCCGGTACCTTGGTAGGCACATCGAGCCCGGCGAAGGTTGTGACCATCACGGCCGAGACGATACCGCTGATCATCGGGAGCATCGTTACGACCGGCGCTTTCTCGCAAACCAACAACTGTCCTGCGACACTGGCGGCGGGCAGTTCGTGCAAGGTGGACGTGGTCTTCACTCCTACGGTATCGGGCACTAACTCGGGTACTCTGGTGATTACCGACAGCGACCCGAACAGCCCGGATACGTTGAAGCTGACGGGGACGGGGACGACTTAAACTACGTTGTCCAATTGACAGCAAAGAAAAGCCGGGCTAGTCTGCCCGGCTTTTTCCTATTTCGAGGGAACCGCACCCCCTTCGTGGCTAGTTTCCTCCCTGCCTGATGGCACCCATGGCACTGCAAGACCCCGTCCCGGTCGTCATGTCATCTATGAGCGCCTGGTAGCCATCCAACGGGGGTTAGTACGTACCGTTAATGTTGGTAACGCTGCCGTTCTCCACGTCCTCCCTCGTGGGGCAGGTCACGCCATTCACCGTAAGAGAGCCGCCCGCCTGCGACTGGCCCGTAAATTTCTCGTAGAAAAGTTGGCCTTCGGCGGCCGAATTGTTGTACAGGCCGGAGACGACAGCTCCGCACAGCCACGCCGACATGGCGGTGCTGGGGTAGTTAAAGCTCGGCAGCTGCGTTCCGTAGGAGCCGACGACGATGCTCATGTTCGCCCATTTGGTATTGTCGCCCGTACTGGTCTGCAGCGAATTGTTGCCGCAGGACGCCGGGCTGGGGTTCCCCGACCAAACGTTTACGGAATTCTGATCGTTGAGCACGTACTCTAGGGAGTAGGTTATGGACGGGACAGTCCAGTTAACACCCGGTCTGGGCCGGGCTCCCAGTGCAGATTTGCGTGTTTTGGCCGTTGGTGCCGTTGGACTGTATTTCACAGCCGCGCTCGACGTCGCTGAAGACGGGGCCGTTCTCCATGACGGCCTTGTCGATGTATCCTGCTCCCGACGCCGCCGTCCCCCCAGCCCCACCGTTGAACCACGCAAGGGCGTTCGCGGCAGCTCCTGCGCCCCCGCTATCGGCATGCACGCACATCCCGCCCTGCGTGGCCTGCCAGCGCCCCAGGCCCACGCTGCCGAGCGGCCCATTTCGGATCCAGTTCAGAAAGCTGGCCGGGCGGCAGGCGGCGTACAAAATGCTGGCCGCCGAACTGGCCTCCCAGGCGACACCTCCCCCTCCGTAGGCTCCCCATGCGACCTCGACCACTTGGTAGCCGTCTGCCAAGTACTGTGATATGTACTGCTGAAACGTGGTGTCGGTCGCGGCGTTCTCGCCGCCATCTCCTGGTAGCATCACGATCGTTCCCTTGTAAGGCGGCGCAGTTGGCATCGCGTACCCCCACACGAAGTAAAGGTCAGAGACACCCGCGTCGTTGACGGTGCAGCCGGTCAGCGTGGCGGTGAAGCAGTTCGTCATGTGGCTGTCAAAATTGCGGAAATCGGTGCCCGGGTTCTGCAGGGTCGAGCAGTTAGACAGCGCGGTTGAACTTGAAACTGTGCCCAAGCTCAGCGTCTGCGCCACCGATGCGCAAGGCAAAGCGGACAGGATAAGGCCGATGGCACATACGAGCGTCGTGGATAGTTTTGGCGTCATGGGTAAACTCCTTGTTGATTTTGTCGCGGTCCGTGCGCGCAACCATACCAGCCAGGAACGGGAAATCCAAGCTATAAGCTGCAAACTTTTGCGACGCCCCGCCTGTTTTTCGCGCCACCTGCGGCGCGAAGTGCTTTGACCGAAGACGGTTCAGTGCTAATGTTGGTTAGCGTCATTCCTTTGCGGAGGGTTTCCTATGACCTTTCGGCCCGTCGCGGCTGCGACCGCGTTCGCTGCGCTGGTGCTGTCCCTCAGTTCGCCCGCCCGCGCGCAGTTCGAGACACGGGCCAGCTTCCCTTACCAAGGGGGGGATCCCTACTCACTCGTAGTCGGCGACTTCAACGGCGACGGCATTCTCGACCTCGCTGAAGTGAGGAATCTNNGGGGGGAACGATGATGTCTACGTCATGCTAGGTAATGGCGACGGAACCTTTCAGGTACCCGTACCCTACCCCGCCTCGGCTTTCTCGTACATGATCGGCGTGGGAGACTTCATGGGTAAAGGTAAGCTCGATGTCGTTGCGGTCGGCGGAACGAATTCCGAAGGGGGCATCTGCGATTGCGTTGAGGTTCTTCCCGGCAACGGCGATGGAACCTTCGGGGCGGCCATAACTACGCCGCTGCCGTACAGCATGAGCGGCTATGCGCTTGCTACCGGAGATTTCAACAACGACGGCAAACTCGACGTGGCGGTGTCTGGAGAAGCGTTCCCAAACTTCCAGGTAGCCATCCTGTCGGGCAACGGCGACGGCACGTTTAGCGCCGACGGGTTTTACGTCGTCCCCGAAGATCCCGGATCTATTGCAACGGGCTATTTCACCGGAAACAAGAAGAAGATTGACCTTGCGGTGGCAAGCTCGTTGGGCGGCCACGTGAGCGTCCTGCTGGGCAACGGCGACGGAACGTTCCAGCAGCCGGTGCTCTACGAGACGAATCTCCCGACCTGGGTGGTCGCGCAGGACCTCAACGGCGACGGAAAAATCGATTTGGCGGCCTCCAATGCTGGCCAGGCACTTTCCAGCAATTCGGGCGTGACCGTGTTCAAGGGCAACGGCGACGGCTCGTTCCAAACGGGCAAGTTTTATCCTGCGGGAAAAGAAGGCAACTACGTCGCAGTCGGAGACTTCAACGGCGACCACAGGCCAGACCTCGTGATGGCGGACTACGATTCCGGCGATGTTATCACGCTGCTGAACACCGGAGCGGTTGCATTCTCGCCCACCACGGCCCTGAATTTCGAGAAGCAGGCGGTCGGCAAAACCAGCGCAGCGCAGGCCGTCACCCTCACGAACACCGGCACGACCGAACTGAAGATTCAATCGATGAAGGCCAGCGCCGAATTCGCGGTGACCTCGACTTGCGGCGCAAGAGTTGCACCGGGAGCGGAGTGCACGATCAGCGCAACGTTCTCGCCGACGAAGCAAGGCGCGGAGCAGGGCACGATCAGCATTATCGATAACGCGTCGTCGAAGCCGCAGGTGATCGAGCTGCTCGGGACGGGGACATAACCGCAACAAAGGGCAAGCCTCTGCTGAAAAATCTGCTCACGTACCCCGGAGGCTAAGGCCCAGCATGCCCGAAACGTTGATCGCAGCGCAGGAAGCGCTGCGCCACCCAAGGACCAGAGCTCGCAGGAGACCCCGAGCAAGGTCAAGGCAGCGGACGCGCGGTCAACTTCAAGGGCCACGTCAAAGACAAGATCAAAGGCAGCGGACAAGAGCGCCCGCTCCACACGGGCAATTAGCGGCCTCCCGGTGCGAATCGATGTAGGGCGGTGCTGGGGCCGAAGACGTATCCGGCACCGGTGTAGGAGGCGACGCCGTAGCCGCCAATCGCCACGATGTTGCCGCTCAGGCCGACGGAAACGCCGAAGTCCTGGTAAGCCGAGCCGTGCGACACGACCAGCCGCGAACTCTGCGTCATGGTCGCCCATCCGCCTGCAGGCATGACGAACAGATAAGCCGCGCCGCCCCAGTCGTCGGCGCCAATGAGTGCGTGCTCGGCGCCTGCGACGACGGTGTTGCCGCTGATGGCAACGGAGCTGCCAAGCAGATCGCCGGCTACGCCTGTTGAGGAGGTCAGTTCCGCCGTTTGAGTCATGTTCGCCCAGCCGCCTGCCGGCTCAACGAACACAAATGCCGCCCCGGCAAACGAATTTGCTCCTGACGCGCCCGCCACCACCGTGCTGCCGCTGGTCGCGATGGAAACTCCGAAGTATTCATACGCGCTTCCGCCGGAGACGGTCAGCTCCGCGGTTGGGGTCATAGCGCTCCACCCGCCGCTCGGTTCGACGAACACATACGCTGCGCCTTCCGAAAAATTGCCGCCGACCTCGGCGTAAGGCGCTCCCACTACAACCGTGCTCACGTTGATCGATACGGACTGGCCGAACTGATCGCCGTCAGCGCCGTTTGAGGTTAACTTCGCGGTTTCTGTCGTGCTGGCCCAGCCGCTGACTGGCTCGACATACACGTAGGCCGCACCCTGATCGTAGTTGCCGCCGACTTCGCCGTGAGGCGCGCCGACCACCACCGTACCTCCGCTGACGCTGACGGAGTATCCGAGAAAATTATCCATGGCGCCGTCTGAGGCGGTCAGCTTTGCGGTCTCCGTCGAATTCGTCCAGCCGGAAACGGGCTCGACATATACGTAAGCGGCTCCCTGCCCAAGGACGGAATTGATGGCCGCATCGAACGAGCCCACGACCACGGTGTTCGTAGTGCTGTCGATCGAAACCGCAGCCCCGAAATAGTTGTAGGCCGCGCCGTCGGAAGCCGTCAACTTGGCGGTTTGCGGCATGTTGGTCCAGCCCGCTTTCGGCTCTACGAACACGTAGGCCGCTCCCTGATACGTGTTAGAGCCGATGGTCGCCTGAGGCGCCCCGATCACAATCGTCGAGCCGCTGATCGCGATCGAATAGCCAAACCAGCTTCCGGTCGTGCCATCCGAAGCGCTGAGTTTCCCCAGTTGCACCGTGGGATCGACCACTACCGGATAACGTGCCCCGGCATCATCGACATGCAGCAGCAATCGCTGGCCCTGAACCTGCTGGCCCTGAATCTCGAGCCATGCCCGCAGTTCGCGTCCGGCGGCGTCGTAGGCGGTCAATCCGGCATACCGCAGACTCACTTGTCCCGAAGCATCGTTGAGACTCAAGCCCTTGCCGTCTTGATCGACTGCGGTATCCAAATCTCCGGATAACGACAGAGCGATCGTCAGCGGTTCATGGCCTGTTTGCAGCGGCCGTTCGTTGATGGTGAATCCCTGCTCCAGTCCGGCTGGTCCATTGACGTACCACTCGGTTAAGGCACGCCTGCGATATTCCACCCGGTTAGCACTTGCTTGCGGAGACGTTGCACTTACTGTTGTTAGGGCGTCGCCGTAACCATAGCCGAGCAAAGCAAAACCCCAACGCCCGTCACCGCTCTTCACTTCGACACCCTGGGAAGTGAAGTCCGTGACAAAATCGTGCGGTGAATTGGTTAGCGTGAAGCCTGCATATGCGGTGCGTGCGTAATACCTTGGAATGTCACTCCCGATGGTCGCCGAGATCTTCGATTGCGCCGAACTGGGCACGCGGGAAGAATGTTCTGCGCCATTGAGGCCCGAAGCTGCGAGGGACAAAGACAAGGTTACCAGGATGCCTAGCGTGAGCTTAAAACGAATAGCCACCATAAGGGGTCCTCTCAATTTGGATTACGCGCCCGGGCGATTGAGCGTGAGACAGAGTGGCCGTGCCAGGCGGGGGAAGCCTTGATGGTGCTGCACGTCGCGAAGCAATTCTCTACTCCTATGCGACTGCGGTCAAGATGAAAGAATTTGCAACTGAGGAGTGCGGAGCGAAACTCATGGTAGCGCAAGATTCGGAACGAACGGAATCGAAAACGAAACGCGAATGGCGGCGTTGCGCTCGCGGGTCGAAGCGCTAACCGCGTGATAAAATCAAGTGCACTCCCCTTTCAGCCGAATTTTCTGGAGAATCTCCAAGATGCGTATCTTTTTCTTACCATTATTTGTCTGTCTTCTGCTGCCGGTGAGCGGAGCGTGGAGCCAGACCAAGCCCGGTTTACCCACGGCCACGGCGCCAGAAGCTGAGACCCGCGACAAAGACGATAAGCAGCCGCTGCCTGATTCCGCGGCAGCCGTCCCACCGGATGCAGCAATCCTGACCATCAAAGGGCTGTGCTCGGAGCAGACGCCCAAGGCCGAAGCGAACTCGGTTGATGCCAACTGCCAGACAGTGATCACACGCGCTCAATTCGAGCAACTATCCAATGCCATCCACCCCAACATGCCGCCCACTACCAAGCGCCAGCTCGCCAACTCTTATCCCAGATTGCTGGCGATGGCCCGCGAGGCCGAGAAGCGGGGGCTGGACAAGCAGACTCACTTCCAGGAGATGATCGCTTTTGCCCGGGTGCAAATCCTGGCGCAAGATCTGGTTCGCAACATCCAGGATGCGGCGGCGCAGGTGCCGGCGAAGGACATCGAAGATTATTACCACGACCAGCCTGCAGCCTTCGCGCGGGCGAGCCTGGAGCGCATCATTGTTCCCAACATAAAACAGCGGTCGTCTAAAGAGGGTAAAGAGACGGAGAGCTCAGGTTCGGATACGCGATCCGAAGAAAAAGACAAAGACCAGGAGGCGATGAGGAAGGAAGCCGAAGCGCTGCGGGCACGCGCTGTGACTGGAGAAGACTTTACCAAACTGCAGAAGGACGCCTATGGTGCCGCGGGGCTGAATACTCCTCCGCCTCCGACCAGCATGGCCAGGACGCGGCAGGCCGCTCTGCCGCCCGCGCACCAGTCAGTATTGGACATGAAACCGGGCGACGTCTCGCCGGTGATCAGCGACCCCGGCGGGTATTACATCTATAAGCTGGTCGCGATTGAGATCGAACCGCTCAGCGATGCCGAAAGCGAGATTCACAAGACACTGGAGAATCAGCGCATGCATGCCATGATGCAGAAGGTTCAGGATTCAGTGACCACCGATGTGAATCAAGCGTACTTCGGACCTCCCTCGAAAAAACATCGTCCCGCTGCGCCCGAGGCAAAGGCGAATGGGACTGGTACCGCAAGGGATGAGGATACGGCTCCGAACCCGAAGTAAATTCCGGAGAGCTGACGCGGGTACCCTCCTCCGCGCGGCGCAAACCGGGGAGTGGTCCTTGCTGGCAGCTCCCAGTGCGGTCGAGGTTGCAGAAATTGTATAGGAGTCGTACGACTCTACGGTGCCCGAAATTCGCTCCTTTCTCATTTTGTTGACACCCAAGGCCTCTAATCTGTGCTATTTTATTGCGTGCGGTGAGCGCCAGCATCCCCCTCTCGGCGCTGTTGGGTTAAGTAAGTAGTTTCTTTAAGCGCGGACGCCCCTTCGCCAAGCCACTATTAACGAGGTTCGACATGGACTTGAGGAGTCAACTCCTCGTATTGCCCTACCCTAAGCTTGCCCGCAGATGGGGCTGCCTTCGTTTTTCGACGCGCTGGCGGGGCGTCCGTTGCTGGCGAACGCTTGCGTGTGGCGTGCTGGGCTCATGGCTTGCGGCCACCAGCCTCTGGGGACAAGTGAGCGTGCTCACGGGCCGAAATGACGTCTCCAGAGACGGTCTGTACTCGAGCGAGACTTATCTCACCACCTCGAACGTGAACTCCGCCACGTTCGGAAATTTGTTTTCCTACCCCGTCGACGGTTATGTTTCGGCGCAGCCTTTGTACGTGCCGGGAGTGAACATTAATGGCACAATTCACAATGTGGTTTACGTTGCGACCGAGCACGATAGCGTTTTCGCTTTTGACGCCGACAATCCGGGAAACGAGACGCCGCTCTGGCAAGTCAGTGTGATCCCTGCAGGAATGCAGACCGTATCGTCACACATCACGGGTTGCACCGGCACGAACGGGTTCACTGAAGTGGGAATCCTGGGCACACCGGTTATCGATCCTTCAAGCAACACCCTCTACGTGGTGGCGAAAGCAAATGTGCCCAACACGGACACCACGAGTTTCTGGCTGAACGCGCTGGACATTACCTCCGGCGCGGAGAAGTTCGGTGCGCCCATCGAGATTGAGGCTTCCGTATCGAGCATCAATGGCACCATAAATTTTAATCCACTGTCGCAATTACAGCGTCCGGCTCTGTTGCTTTCCAACGGCACCCTGTTCATCGGATTTGGTTCGAACGGCTGTGATCTACATGATCATGGTTGGTTGATGGCCTACAACGACTCTACCCTGCAGCAAGTGGGGGTCTTCAACGCCTCGCCGGATGTCTCCGCGGGTGATGCCATCTGGATGAGTGGCAGCGGTCCGGCGGCGGATGCCAACGGGTACATCTACCTGGTGACGGCAAATGGTGACTTTGACGTGAACACAGGCGGTTCCGATTACGGCGACTCTGTGGTGAAACTGCAATTGGGCAGCGGCGGTCTGACGGTGGCCGATTACTTCACTCCGTTTGATCAAGAAAACATGGAGGCCAACGATCTGGATCTGGGTTCAGGCGGCGTAATGCTGCTTCCCTCGCCGCAAGGAGGAACTTACCCGGATCTTATGGTCGTCGCAGGCAAGACGGGAACGATCTATGTGATCGACCGCGACAATCTGGGTCAGTACGATGTCGACGGGGATAATGACGATCAGATTCCGCAGTATATTCCCGATGCCACGCTGCAGGAGTACGGAACTCCGACCTACTGGAATAATACGGTCTATTTTTCCGCTCACAACGATTTCCTGAAGGGCTTCAGTTTGAGCAATGGATTGCTCTCGACGACGCCGGCGGAGTCCGCTACGAGCTACGTGGTGAACGGAGTTCCGGTGGTCTCGGCGAACGGAACCAACAGCGGTACCGGCATTGTTTGGATCGTGCGCCAAACCTCGGGCCACGGTCAAACCCTCGACGCTTACAACGCTACAGCGGCAGGTGGCATTCTCAACGAACTTTACGACACCAGTCAAAACTCAACCCGCGACAACCTCGGTCCGACGGGCCATTTCATCAGTCCGGTTATCGACAATGGCAAAGTCTATATTGGGACGCAAACGCAGTTAATGGTCTACGGCCTGCTTCCCGCATTCTCAGTGACCGCCGGCAATAGCCAGTCCGGCACTGTGGCAACCACGCTGCCCCTGGCTCTGAGTGTGGAGGCGGCCGATTCGTATTTGCAACAGCCGATCTCCGGAGTTACCGTCACCTTCAGCGACGGGGGAAAGCACGGCACCTTCAATCCGGCCACGGCCACCACGAATTCGAGCGGCATCGCCACCACGCAATATACCCTGCCCACGACTGCGGGCTCGATTACGATCAGCGCCACGAACCTGAAATATGTGTCGGCTTCCTTCACCGAAACCGCCACTGCGGGTCCGCCCAACGTATTAACGGATGTTTCGGGAGGATTCCAGTCCGCAACCGTTGGAACCACGCTGGCTGCGCCGCTGGTGGTTAAGCTGAAGGATAGTTACGGCAATGGAGTCCCGGGCGTGCCGGTTGCTTTTACCGATAACGGAGCAAATGGCACGTTCAATCCTCCCAGCCCTGTAACCACGAGTTCGAGCGGTGAGGCGACCGTGAACTACACGGTTCCCACCAAGGCGCAGTCGATCACGATTACGCCTTCCTACGGCACTCTCACCGGGAACTTTAGCGAGAAATCGGTCGCGGGCGCGGCCGCATCGGTCAGCACCGTTTCCGGCAACAACCAGGTCGGCGCCCCGGGAACTCAGTTGCCGATCGCATTGGTCGCGGGCGTGAAAGATCAGTACGGCAACCCGGTTTCAGGGGTCACCGTCACATTCGCAGCGGCGGCGGGTGGAAGCTTCTCGACTACGACTCCCGTGACCAACAACAAAGGCCAGGCCACCGTTACATATACGTTACCCAATGTTGCAGGAGCGGTCGACGTGACTGCGACCGTCGGCGGCTTTACTGCAAATTTCACCGAAACAGCAAATTGATTCTTCAGGACCGCGCGCCGCAGCGGGGGAGTACTTCGACTAGAGTCTTTTGTCCATTGCAAAGCCGGTGCCAGTGGCGGCATACTACGAGCAGCCATTTTCCCCCCTTGACTGCAGCGATCCGGCGAACGCCATTCTGATGAGTCACTTGCTTTGGAGTCATGACTTTAATTGCCGACTGACTGCTCTTCTCGACAAGAGGAGTGGTGAACCGCATTGCAGCAGGTTTCAGGACCGTAGTTCTTGCCCTGCATGAGGACCCGATGATACAGAGATTCTTTTCCGTCATGACCGCGTTCGCGGCAACCTGCGCTTTGCTGGCTGCCGCGGTCAGCGCTCAAACGACCGCTCCTGAATTAGCCCCGCGCGGCGATCTCCCGGGAATCGACCGGCCTTTGACGGAGGGAGCGGCGAGCGCTCAAACGCCTGCGGCTCCTATCGCCCCCGCGGTGACCCCGCACAACAATCTGGCGCGCAGGCACTCGATGGAGGGGTCGCCGAGAGCTGAGACTCCGGCTACGTCGATCACTCCGGTGTTGACTCAGCACAACGATCTTTCGCGCACTGGCCAGTATCTGACGGAGACGACGCTCACTCCGTCGAATGTAAATTCCGCAACGTTCGGGAAAGTGTTCTCCTACTCGGTGGATGGACAGATGTATGCCCAACCACTTTATGTTCCCGACGTGACCATTGGAGGCACAAGCCACAACGTGGTTTACGTGGCCACCGAGAACGACACTGTCTATGCGTTCGATGCGGACGGTAAATCGGCGACACCGCTCTGGCAGGTCAGCTACCTGAACTCAACCGCGAGCTTGAGCGTCACGCCGGTGCCGTGCGGAACGGACGGCAACAGCACCGACATCAGTTGCAACGTTTTCCCTTATTACGGAATCACGGGAACTCCAGTCATCAACCTCGCGACGGAGAGTCCCGCCACGGGGACGATGTATTTCGTGGTCCGGACGCAGGAAACTCCCACCAGCACCGGAATTCCCGCTTACTACCAGCGCCTGCATGCGGTCGACATTACGACGGGCAAAGATGTGGCCAACAGTCCAGCGGTGATTTCGGGAAGCGTTTCTGGAACTGGCGCGGGCAGCGACGGAGTCAGCGTGACCTACGATCCGCTGGCCGACATTCAGCGGGCTGCGCTGACGCTGGTGAACGGAACGGTTTACATCGGGTGGGCGGGCGCGGCGCATGGATGGATCATGGGCTACGACGCGACCACGCTGGCGCAGACGGAGATCTTTAATACTGCGCCAAACTCGGTGCTGGGCGGCGTGTGGCAGACGGGAAATGGCTTTGTCGCGGACAGCGCGGGAAATCTCTATGTCGCGGTTGGAGACACGTTGTTTGACGGGAATACGGGCGGAATCGACTACGGCGATACTTTGCTCAAATTGACCCCCAACCCGGCCACGGGGTTTTTTGATGTCGCCGATTACTTCACGCCCGATGATCAGGCCTGCCGTGCGCCGAATGATCTGGATCTGGGCTCGTCAGGACCAGTGCTTCTCCCGACCCAGGGAGGGGCTGTGCCGAATGAACTGCTGGTCACGGGCAAGAGCGGTTACGGCATCCCGGGCTGCGACACGTTGGATTTGTATCTGCTCAACCTGGATGACTTGGGCCAGTACAATGCGACAAAAGATAATGTCCTGCAGGAACTGACCGACCCACCCATAACCGCCGCTCCCAACTCTGAGCCCCAGGGCTTTTGGAGCAGTGCCGCATTTTGGCAGGGGACAGAAAATGCGGAGGGGACGAGTGGCACGAGCTACGTCTATATGGCGGGTACGAGCGCGCTTGATGGCTATAACGGCGGCGCCCCGCTGGATCAGTACTCTATTAACGGGGTGACCTCAGGCACCGCGGTGCTCTCAACCACTCCAGTCCAGAGCATGCAGCTTTTCGAGCAGGGCGCCACGCCCTCGATCTCATCCAACGGCATCACCGACGGAATTGTCTGGGTGATCGAGCGCATCGACTCGTTGGACGCCCAACCGGGCGATATGCACGGGGTTCTCTGGGCTTACGATGCCACCAACGTCACAAGAATGCTGTACAACAGCAGCCAAATGACGAACAATCGAGATCAGCTGGGTTGCGCCAACAAATTCCAGACACCGACCATCGCCAACGGCAGAGTGTACGTGGGGACCCAGACTCAACTCGATGTGTATGGGCTTCTGAGCACGCTTCCTCCTACTGCGCCGGCGATTGCTATCGACGGGGTCTGTAACACGTTTCCCACCGTGAACAACGGGCAGAGGACTGCGCCCTGGGTGTCCACGATCACAAACATTGGGAACGAGACACTTAGCTTTAGCGGGATCAAGATAACCGGCCCCAACAGTTCCGACTTCAGGCTGACGAATAAGTGCGGGACTACGCTGGCAGCGACCAAGAGTTGCAGCATCTCGGTAACTTTTGCTCCCACGCTCGGAGTGCCGGAGATCGCCTACGTCACCATCAGTGACAACGCCGCCGGGAGCCCGCACAATATCAGGGTGATCGGCACCGGGAACGGGCCTACCGTAGTAGTGACCCCGCCGTTCCTGACTTACGGCAAACAGGATGTCGGAATTGCCGCGTCGCAAACCGTAACGGTGGCGAACGCAGGCAACGTGACGGCGATAGTCACCGGCGTCAACATCAGCGGCACGAATGCCAATCTGTTCAGCGAAACCAACGACTGCGGGGAGATAACGGTAACCGGCAGCACTGATACCTGCACCATCAATGTGACGTTCACCCCGCTAGTCACCGGGCAATTCAGCGCCAGCCTCAACATCCTCGATAATGCCGGTGGCCCTCAACAGATCAGCCTGACGGGCGTGGGCGTGCAGCCCAACGCGGTGATCACCTCGCCCAACCCTCCCGTGATCAATTTCGGCTCCGTAGCGGTAGGAAGTGCGAGTTCAGCGCTACCCGTGAACTTGACGAATAACGGAGGCGGCACGCTGTTTGTCAGCAGCATCAACTTCACCGGTCCCAATCCCGGCGATTATTCCGAGACCGATAACTGCAGTCCATCCGTCCCTTCGCAAGGAACCTGCACCATTAACGTGACGTTCAAGCCGACGGCAAATGGCACCAGGCAGGCAGATCTGAATGTGAACGATAACTCGACGCCAAGTCCGCAGCAGGTTTCGCTCTCCGGGGATGGCACTTAAGAAAGAGTGGTCACTGAATGTTGACCCGCGAACAAATTAGCGACGGGAGCCAGTTCCGGCTCCCGTTTTTTTCCTTCTCAATTCGAGGTGTTACGAGCGACAGTAGTTTTTGTTTCCACCGAAACCTGTCTCACTTCCAGCCAGACCCGCCCGCGGAAGGTCCGGCGGTGGCTATGTAACCCACGGACGAAAGTTCTCAAAACCGACACATTCCAGATCACTTCTTACGCAACATTCTCCAAGCTGCGGTGTTTACGAAGATAACGGTTCACCTCGCAACCACGCATTTCCACCAAGAGACACTTTTCTGAGGAAATCCTTAAGTTGGAACTATTGGCCTATCGGACAATGGCGCGATGTACTGCCGGAATCTACCTTGCCCGCATCAGGTCGTACAGACTGGGTGGCATGCGACTCCCCCAGTCCACCATCTGGTCTCTTTTTGTCCGGCCTGTCTACTTTCTAACCACTGGCCCCAAAGATTTGCTTTGCCGGCGCGCGCCCTTCACGAAGAGTATTGCGTGCTTCATTCTTTTCCTTTGTGCCTCGGCGGGAACATGCGTCTCAGCGCAAACTGCCGATTTCTACGTTGCCCCGACCGGCAAGGACAGCAATCCTGGGACCCTCGAACTACCTTTTGCGACTTTCAATGAAGCTCGCATATCCGCCGATGCGCTCCTGCAGAAAGATAAGGGCCGCACCACTCCGATCTTAGTGATGTTTCGCGCCGGCACGTATTTTCTATCGACCACTCTGAATTTCACTTCCACGGATTCCGGCACCTCGACACTGGGCATCGTTTATGAGAACTACCCCGACGAGACTCCAGTGTTCACAGGCGGAGAGCAGCTCACGGGGTGGAAATCCTCCGGCAGCAACACCTGGGAAGTGACGCTACCCTCGACCACCCAGTATTTTGAGCAGCTCTGGTATAACGGACAGCGCCGCTTGCGGCCGCGCCTGGGAGCCGGCGGCGGGACGACGGTTGGAACCTACTACCGCGTTGCCTCCCCAGTGTACGTGAGTTCATCACAGCCCAATTGCACGGTTGAGACCACCGCGGGTAAGTACGAATGCTTCGATCGTTTTCAGTACACCTCGACCGATCCCATCAGCAACACCTGGAAGAACCTGAGTCCGCCCAGCGGCAATCTGTGTGGAGCGTCGGGAAATTCTTATCCTTCCGGGGACATTGAATTGGACCTATTCGAACGATGGAGTATGTCCAAGATGCGGATCAGTTGCATTGACACCATCAACCACATCATCTATTTCACGGGGCCTACGGCCACCACGCAGACCACTGTTAGCGTGGCGAATCAGACGCCCATTGCCGGTCATCGTTACCTAGTCGAAAATATCAAGGACGACCTGACCCAGCCGGGACAGTGGTTTCTGGATCGCTCGTCATCGTCTTGGACGCTGACTTATCTCGCCAACCCTGGCGAAGATCCCAATACCGACACCGTCATCATTCCTCAGGTATCGCAATTAATCATCGCCGCGAACCTGCAATATGTGACTTTCAGCGGACTCACATTTACCAACGACAATTGGACGATTCCCGCCGCCGGATACCCTTCGATGCAACAGGAGCCAGCCCTCCCCGTGGCTATCTCCTGCCAGAATTGTCAGTATGTGACCTTTACCGGCGACACGGTCACGCAGACCTCGGGCGGTGGAGTGGAGTTCGTTACGACTTCTACCAGCGCCACGACGGCCTACAATGTCGTTGAAAACAGCATGTTTTACGACATCGGTGGTCAGGCGCTCCGCATCGGTGAGCTGCCTTACTACACCGACACCGACAGCAACGTGGCCCAGTTCACTACCGTGCAGAACACGGCCCTCGAAGGCTACGGACGCGTGATCGCGAGCGCACCTGCTCTTTCCCAAGGCGATGGCCATGACAACACTTACACTCACAACGATATCTTTGACGGCTACCAGGATGGCATCGAGCTGTGCGCGCCCGCCTGTACGCCGGGACAGTCGGACTCCCACGGGGTATTCAATAACACGTCTTCATTCAATCACATCTACAACATCGGCCAGGGCATTCTCAGTGATATGGGCTGCATCTACTACGACGCCGATCCGTCGTCGACGGGAAATCAGATGCTCAACAACAAGTGTCACGATGTGATTGACGACGTAGGGCTGGATGCCGACGGCTACGCCGGGCACGGCTACTACATCGATTACAATACGGCCAATGTTCTGGTGGAGAACAATCTAGCCTATCGCGTGTCGTCGATGGCCTTGGCGCAAACCTGCGGTCCACAAACGCCGAATACCCCGAACACGATCAAGAACAATATCTTTGCCTTTTTTCAGCAGGCTGGCAAGCAGCAAGGTTGTGTTCCGCCGGGCAACGGCATCCTGCAATTCAATTTCACCAACAACGTGATTTATTACGAGCCCCAGTCGTCCGTGCAGGCCAGTTGCGTTTATTCACCCGGGGGAGGTCTCTCCGCCACTCAGAACTATCAGCAAAACATGTACTGCTATGCCGGCAGCGCCAGTTGTACCATGCCGACGAATGCATTTTTCACTACCGACTCCACCTGCCAGGTCCATACTTCGGTGAGCTTTGCCAGTTGGCAGGCGTTGGGCGAGGATAACGGCAGCATCATCGCCAATCCCTTGTTTGTGAACCCGTACTACCCAACAGATAATTTTGCGCTGCAGACGGCCTCACCCGTGGGCCAGGTGGGATTTGTCCCGTTCGATGTGAACGCCCCCGGCCGTGAAGCGGGAGCCGCCGCGGTCCCGGCCATCGCTGCCACATTCCCCACTTACACCATGGAGGGAACAAGCAGCGTGACGGTTACATCCAGCGCGAGTCCCTCGACCTGGGGTGTACCCGTCACCCTGAGTGCAACCGTGAACTCGCAGATCGGGCCACCGCCGAACGGTGAAATGGTCACATTTACTAACGGCGGAGTGACGCTGGGGACGGCTGCTCTTAGCCAGGGCGTCGCTACCATAACGACTTCGGCTTTGCCGGTGGGAACCAGTTCGATTCTGGCCAGCTACGCCGGCGACACGATGTGGACCGGCAGCGCCTCCAATACTTTCAATCAACGGGTGAACGCTGGGACCACCACCAGTACCGTCACTTCATCGGTGAATCCGGCAACCGTTGGGCAACCGGTGATGTTAACGGCGACGGTGCAGTCTTCGGGAGGCAAGCCGACAGGCTCGGTTACCTTCAAAGGAAACGGCACCACGCTGGGCACAGTCACTCTGAGCGGGGGCGAAGCCAAACTGACGACCTCTACCCTCCGTGCCGGCACGATTAGCATTTCAGCGCAATACACCGCTACCACTGACTTCTCAGCCAGTTCGGCAACGATGAACCAGGTGGTGAACGATTCCG
This sequence comes from Acidobacteriaceae bacterium, assembly GCA_003140075.1. GTDB lineage: Bacteria > Acidobacteriota > Terriglobia > Terriglobales > Acidobacteriaceae > Sulfotelmatobacter. Next base: position 38,434 of record PLIO01000157.1, read on the forward strand.
GAAGCGCCACGACCATTACTTCTGCCACGCCCAATCCGGCGAGTTACGGGCAAGCCGTGACATTTGTGGCGAAGGTGACCGGAGACTCTCCTACTGGCACCGTCCGCTTCTATTCGGGCTCAAGCTACCTGGGCAAGGGCACGCTGTCGGGAGGCAGCGCCAGCTACACGACCAGCGGAAAGCAACTCCCCGAGGGGTCCGACTCGATTACAGCCAGCTACAGTGGCGATTCGAACAATACTGAAAGCACATCGAAGGCGCTAATCGAAACGGTGAATTAGCGCTGACGGCAAACACTGCACCAGCCGCTGACCTTATCGATGCCGTGAATCAATCGCCAGCGCCCATGTCTTTACCGTTACCTTCATTCCTCACACCATGATGCGTGCGGCCTGCGGCTTTGATCTCGTGTAGAATTTCATTCGCGTTCTTACAAGATTTAGTTCGGGGAGGCCGGATGTTGGGAATTGCAGGCAAGGGCAAGCGAAATCCGAAGCGAATGCTGTGGCTCATCGCAGGGCTGGGCATAGTGCTCGGCGTGATCAACTCGGCGTGGGCGCGGGTGCAGGCGCCGTATTCCATGGAACCCGTCGAGCTCAAAGTCTCCGCACAGCTTCCCAAGATGCTTGCAGATGCGCTGGATCCGCAAGGCTCGGTGGTGTTCACAAGTGAGAACGGCGAGAGGATGAACATCTGCGAGATCTTCTGGGCCAAGACCGTGGCCGAGCAGAACGTCCCAGCAGGATCGAGCAAGCTGCTCTATGGCAACTTAAAAGCAGGATCATTCGTAGGAATGATTCATTTCCTGCCGGGAGCGGACCAGGAATACCGCAAAGATTATAAGGAGCAGAAACTGAAGGCCGGATACTACACCATGCGTTACGGCGTGCTGCCGGCGGGTATCGGCGAGCACGGTCCGGAGCCTGGCGACTTCGTGGTGCTGACTCCGTCTGCGCTTGATCACGACTCCACGCGTGTGCTTCCGTCGAGCGAACTCGTTCGTCTCAGCCGCATGGCTTCTCACACCAAGGAACCCGCGGTGATGAGCCTGGTAGAGGTTACAACCGCCCGCAAGACTTTTCCGGAAGTGATCACGGACTATGCAGGAACCTGCATCATGCAAGTGAAGGTGCACTTGAAGCCGAGAAAGGGCGAGACTGCGCAAGATCTTGCATTGGCCATCGTTGTGCTGACGCCGTTGACGGAAGGCGAAGGATCATAAACGCCCCGCAATCGGGCGTTTCGCGCGCCTTAGGGATGAAAGTCTCTAGCGCTGTCGCCCGGATTTCTCATGAGCGAAAGATTGCGTCCAAAATAGAAGCCACTCCATATTATTCGATAACAAGACGTAGCAAATCCGTTGTATAATCCAGCCCTGCTTCACCAATGTTGAACTGTTCGTCCCCCGGGTTCGACTGCAAATATAAAATTTTGATTTCAAATTGAGGAGGCCTCCCGTGCGAGCCAACCGTGCAGTGTTTGTTGTTCTCTTGTTGTTGATGTGCCTGGGTCTGTCCGCTCCTGCGCTGGCGCAATATTCGCTGGGCACGGTGTCCGCGATCGCGACCGAAACCTGTCCCACCATGCTCGGTGGTCAAGCTACGGACTGGGTCACGCAAACCAGCGGTGGTTCAGATCTGGCAACCGTTTGCTATCACGCCACAGTAAGTTGTCCACAGTTGCCTGATCTCGGAATTACTTACGGAATCGCCACGCCCACCACGCCGTCGAATGGCATGATTGTTTTCATTCGCGGATCGGGAGGAACGATCACGCTACCGGGCAACATTAGCAAGGAACTTCCGTTCGATCTTTTTCATGACAGTTATCAAAGCGTTCAAGCGGGATGGGACACCTGGTGGCAACTCACGGGATGGCCGGATAGCGGAAGTTTCAAAGTGGCGGCCTGTCGCGAAGCGACGTTCCTCAATTTCATGTACACGAACTACTACCAAACGAACACGAATAACACGGCCACTGCGGGAATGTGCGTGCATGCGCAGAGCGCGGCGGCCGGTGCGCTGGCGCTGGCCATGACGTACTACGGGGCCGGCAGCTATATCGACAAAGCCGATTTCGTCTCGGGACCGCAATATGGAAACCTGGTGCAGGGGTGTGTGCCCAATCAGCCCGAGAGTTCGGTGTGCGCTCCGGTGAACGGAAAAACTCCGAATGGCTGCAATGTGTACGCTGGGAGCTTTTCTGAATATCCGGATTATCACACCGGTTCGGCCAGCAACATCAGCCGGGAGCTGGGCCAGAACCCTCCCTGCGACGACACCAGCCACAACTACACCGCAGCCGACATCACTACTTTAACCGACACCAGTCTGATCGATGGCCTGAGCGACGCGAGCTACACCTATCCGCAGACTGCGGTCGCGGCTTATGAATGCGACGACGACATCGACTTTAACAATCCGACGTCCCTGCAAGGCTGGTACTGGCTTTCGCAAATGAGCACCGCCAGCCAGACCGCGGGCGGTTGCAATTACGGCAGCAGCAAAACGCCAAATCCGAAGGCTTGCCTGATGGTGAATCGAGTGTGGGGCTGCACCCAGGTGGAACAGCCTTCGACAGGATTCGTTTGCCAGGGAAGCTCCTGTCCAGTTTGCACCGGAACTCCGCCGAATATCACCTGCACCTGCGGAGGAAAAGCGTGCAGTGATGCGGGCACGCCTAGTTATGCGATGCGCAACGTGGCCGAGAACGATTATAAAAACCTTCTGAATGGCTGCATCAAGCGGCACTAAGTTGTGCCCCGCCTTGCGATTGCGAGGCGGAGAAGTTCGTTCGCTGGTTTTTCAGCAGATGCACGAAAGATTCGGAATACTGCAAGAATCGGGGAGATCCTTGACACGTCGAATTCCTGATCGAGCCTTGCTTGCGTTTGCAATGGCCGCCGCTTCGATGTTAACGGCGTCGGCGGCTTTTGCCCAGTCGCCACCGAAGCGGCCTGCCGATCTAACCACGATTACGCATTGGGTTTTCCTGATCAAGGAGAACCGTCCCTTCGACCACTACTTCGGCACCTTCCCCGGCGTCAACGGCGCGACCACCGGCACGATCTCGACCGGACAGGTAATCACGCTGGGCCACGCGCCGGATACCATGCCGGAAGATCTGACCCACACCTGGGCATCCGCGCAGACGGCCATGGATTACGGCCGGATGGACAAATTCGATGTCGGCTGCGTCGACAACGACGTTTGCATGTCGCAACTGTACCAACAAGATATTCCAAATTATTGGACGTACGCCTCTACCTTCACGCTGGCGGATGCGGCTTTCTCGTCGCTCCACGGCGTCAGCTTTCCCAATCATCTTTACACGATTGGGGCGCAGTCGGACGGCGTCATCGACAACCCGCCCATGAAAGAAAGCAGCTGGGGTTGCGATTCCCCGGTGGGTACGACGGTGCCGCAGCTGAACAGCCAGGGCTATGAGAGTTACGTCTACCCATGTTTTGATTTCACGACGCTTGCCGACAGCATGCAGAACGCAGACTTGACGTGGAGATACTACGCGCCCAGCGAGGGCGAGCGGGGCTACGAATGGTCGGCGCTGGATGCTATTAATCACATCCGCAATGGCCCGCTTTGGACGACGAACGTTCTGCCCACAACTCAGTTCATCACGGACGCGCAAAAAGGAAACCTTCCTGCTTTAAGCTGGGTTACGCCGCCGGGCTATCAGAGCGAGCATCCGGAGGGAACGAGTACGTGCGCGGGCGAAAACTGGAGCGTCAGCATGATCAACGCGGTCATGCAGGGGCCGGATTGGGGATCGACCGCGATCGTGCTTACCTGGGACGACTACGGCGGGTTCTATGACCATGTTGCTCCTCCGCAGGTTGATTTCTATGGCTTAGGGCCGCGGGTACCGTGGATCATTATTTCGCCGTACGCCAGGCCGGGATATATCTCCAACACTACGTACGAGTTTTCGTCGTTCCTGAAAACGGTGGAAGAGCGTTACTCACTTCCTCCGCTGACCGATCGCGACGCCAATGCCAACGATATCCTGGACAGCTTCGACTTCACGCAGAATCCGCTGCCTCCGCTGGTTCTCACCCAGCGCCAGTGCCCGGTAGTATCGCCGCTGCAGGTGAATTTTGCGCCGCAGAAATCCGGCACCAAGAGTCCGGCAACCGTTGTCGAGGTAGGGAATTGGGGAACCGCAAGCATCACAATTTCGAGCATCGCGGTCACCGGACCCTTCACCCAGACGAACGCCTGCCCGAGCAAACTTGGCGTGGATCAAAATTGCAAGATTAGTGTGGTATTCGCTCCGACGAAGACGGGAAGCGCCACGGGTACGCTTACGGTGACCGATACGGGTCCGGCAAGTCCTCAAGTGGTGAGTCTGACCGGTACGGGCACTGCGGTTACGCTGTCTCCTTCTTTGCTGAGCTTCGGGAGCAGGCTGGTCGGCAAGACGAGCCCGGCCAAGACTGCTACTTTGACCAATTACAGCAGCGGTAATTTGACTATATCGAGCATCACAGTCAGCGGCGATTATACCGAGACCAACAACTGCGGGGGCAGTCTCGGACCGAAAGACAGTTGCACGATCAGCGTGACTTTCACGCCGACGGTGACCGGCGTGAGGTACGGAGCGGTTACGATAACGGACGGTGACGCGGCTTCGCCGCAGGCGCTGAATTTGACGGGCGAGGGAGCGGGCACCAGCCAGTCTCCAACCCAGCTGAGTTTTGGGTCGGTGGAAGTGGGGCAATCGAGTGCGCCGCAGACCGTCACCATCACCAACAAGGAGAAAACTACGCTCGATATTTCCAGCGTGAATATTCAGAACACCGGGTTCGTCAACATTCCCGATTACACGCAGACCAACACCTGCGGCGCCAACCTTACGCCCAATGCGAGTTGCACCTTCACGGTGACCTTCACTCCCACGACGACGGGAAGCCGGCCGGGCCTGTTGCTGATCTTCGATTCCGACCCCGCGACCACTCCGTTGACGATACAGATGTCGGGGACCGGAGCGCAGTAAGGGCCAGTTCTGCGCCGATTCTCTTGAGGAGCATCGGTTGAACTTGTGCTACGAGCCTGCTTCCAAGTGAATCTGTGGGATGATCCGCGTTGCAGTCCAGGCTTGTATCCGCTTGTGAATATCTGCCTGCGAAAATNNGTCCCCCACCCAGCTCCAGTAATGGAATCATTAGGTTAGAGCGAAATTCCCTGCAAAATACGTCTTTCAAAGGGCTTAGGTATCAAAATATCGGAAGCAAAGGAGTTAGGCCGCGATTCTTGCTGGTGCGGCGCGGGGTGGCTGTACTGCCTTTGCTGGGGCAATCATCAACGAGTCGGAAGTGGAGCGCAAGGTTAGATGTCACATGAGGGCTGTGGATTTTTTGCGGGCTGGATCGGGCTTTTCGAAAATCGCGAAAAGTTGGTTACCTCGGGTTATGATGGCCCGAGCGATGACGGGGGCGAATGTAGGCCAGTTCTCAGCCGCCCACTTCTCGCAAAAGACGCGAGAA
>PLIO01000085.1:0-4340 GCA_003140075.1 Acidobacteriaceae bacterium
ATGTAATCGTGGTTCTCGTAAGCCGGGTCGTAGCACAGCATGTTCATGTCAAAGCCGGCGCACTTCTTGATCATTGCCAGTCCAATGCGTCCCGTGCCGATGATCGCGATGGTCTTGCCCGTCACTTCATCGCCCAGAAACGGCAGGTAAGGATGCCAGTATCCCCACTGGTTGTCGCGCGTGAGGTGCTCGGCCGGCCACATCTTGCGCGCCAGCATCCCCAGCATGAAGAAGGCGAACTCCGCCGTGGCCTCGGTGAGCACGTCGGCGGTATTGGTGAAAGGAACCTTAAAGCGGTTGGCGTCGGCGCGGTTGATGTTGTCGAATCCTACGGCGTACTGCGCCACCACTTTCAGCGTGTTCTTGCCGGCTTCGAAGACCTCGGCATCGATCGGATCGCGCAGCGTTGTGATCAATCCGTCGATTCCGGACTTCACCTTCTCGATAATCAGACTCTTTGGCGGCGCTTGTGGCTGCGGGTAAAGCTCGACTTCGTAGCCGCGGTCGCGCAGCAGGTCAAGCGCTTCTCCAATATCACAGGTGGCAAAGACGCGGAATTTCTTATTCATCAGTTTCTTCCAGAATGGCTGTGATTAAACCGGACCTTTTGCATCGCACTTCGTAGCGCGGACCACCGAAACTATCATACTCGGCGGATAGAATGTCGAAACCATCGAAGGCTAGCGGCCTGCTTTAGCTGCCGATGCCTTCAGTTCAAAATGAACGCCGGTCTTCCACTGGAGGCAGGAAACGATTTCAAACAGGTGTCTGGCGTAGGGATTGCCGGAGGGTCCCAGCATCCGCATCAAGCTCTTTGGCGAGTGGCGTGTAATCTCTGCCAGGTCATTGAATCCGATGGTGGCGTTGATGTAGTCGCGCAGCACTCGCTTTCCGGTTTCTACGTCACCGGCCAGGAAGCTCTCCATCCCACTGCGGAGCAACTCCTTGCGGAAGGCGGGGTCTCGCCGCACCCGGGCCCGAACTGTCTCCTTGAATTCCTTGGTCAAAGCCATTACCTTTCGCCTGAATTTCTGCGCCGCTTGTAGTCATGCCAGCGCCCGATTGCGGTTTGGATGTCCCTCCGCTGGCGTTTCTTCGTTCCACCCGCCACAAGGACAATGATTTCGTCGCCATCCTTACCGAAATAAATCCGATAGCCAGGGACCAAAATCGAGGCGGCATTCAAACACTCCTGCCCCAACTCCCTTGACATTGGAGAAGTTCCCTTGCTCCATGCGTATGACCGCAGTGGTCACTTTTGCCGCCGCAGGGCATTGAGAGCATCAAAGCATTCTTCAAAGGGCCGCCTTCCATCTTGAGTTTCGAATTGTTTGGCGATAGGCAAACAAAGCTGCCGGAAAGCAGAGATCTTGCATCATCGCAATAGTAACACATGAGTTACCATTGTCAAATCAACCGGAGCCGCGTCAGTCAATGCTACTCGAATTTCCAGCGTGTGGCCTTTCCTACGAATTCCTTCTCCCACAAACCAAACACCACACGCGGACGCACCGCGAACATCGGCTCCTTCATCGAGAGAATGTCTTGCTCCATGCCCTTCATGTCGAACTTGTACTTGCGTTCGTACGCCCGAAGGAACTTGCGCCGCGCAGTTACGTCGGCAATTTCCGCAACACCCTCGACGATCACCGCTTCGTTCGCGAGTTCCGTACACACGACGCAGTTGGCGTTCTGCGCCAGGTTGCGCGCCTTACGGGACCTGCTGCCGGTACTGAACAGCAACCGGCCATCCTGCCACAAGCCCCAGACCACCATGGTGTGCGGAGAAACGCTGGGCACAGAAACATTGGGCGTGACAGTCGTGATCCAGTAGTTATGCGATTTCTTCAGGCGCCGCTCGGCCCAACTCCACGGCAGCAAGCCCTTGTTCCCTTCCGGCAGTCCATAGCCAGGCATGTGCGGACGGCTCGGCTGGGGATTGCCTCGGGCCTTCGACTTTTTCTTTGTGAGTGTCAACTTCGCGTCGCCGCTACTGGCAACTCCGCGGTCAAATCAGTGCCCGCCTCATTCCGACTTCCAATCCACCTTGAAGCTTGCCCCATCTGACGCGAGTGCCGACGGAACCGCCGTATCCTCGCTGCCCCGGCTCCCGTTCTTGGTGGAAATCGACCTTTGCACGGCGGAGCCGAAATCAATGATCGGTCCCGAGGTCGAGGCGTCGACCGCAGAATCGGTGCCGCCGCTCACGCCCGTGTACAACTCGCCAAAGGGATCTATGCCGAAATCGGAAAGCTCGTTTCCGTCCATCTCCTCGATCCATTCCGCTGAATTCCTAGGAGGCACCCCACTCCCGTCAGCCCCGCTGAACTCCACTTCCTTGCTGAAGTACTGTCCCGTTGTCTCATTGGTGATCGAAACCGTGTATTCATTGCCGCCGTCGTAGGTGACCGAGGCCGAAAATTTATCGCCAGCCGCTATCGAGACATCTTTGATCACCACTGTGTTCAGAGGGTAAAACTCGTACCACACGTAATAGAACGGACTCTTGCCATTGCAATCGGCATCGGTTCCTACCTGCTCCACCGTATTCGAGCTCCATCCGTCGATACCCACCCATTCCGAGGAATCGCTGTTCGGCGTCTTGGTGCAGTCGACTGCGGTGACGATCCACGAGCCCTGCACCTGCGTGAAGTCCGAACCGGTTACAGCGTACCCCGCCCAGATTAGGTTGTACGATACGGTAACTCCGTCTATCACTTCGGCGGGACGCGTTCCCGGCAAAACCTTTCTCGGCCTGTGTTGATGTGGGGTTACCACTGCAGTCACTAGGGGCGAAACAGACTCGCCGGGCGCCTGCGCCAAGGCAGGCAATGTGACGAGCGCGAACAGAATTCCAGAAATTCCTAACCGCTTCGTCGGCATAAACGCTCCCATCTTTCCGAGACGGGATTTTCATCTTGCCATCCCGGAATCGCGCAATTCTAAATGGAAACGAGGCGCTGTCAAGATGCAGGATTCTGCACGCCCCGCGGCGATGCTCAGACATTGGGCGGCGCCCGCGCGGCGCCGCCCTCCCGTTCTACTCCGAATCCCAAGCCACAGTGAAGCTCGTCCCGTCCGAACTGAGTGCCGATGGCACCGCTTCATCCGCGCCCGTACTTCCATTCACCATAATGGCCTCTTGTATGGCGCTGCCGAAATCGCCGATCGGTCCCGATACCGAGGAATCAGTCGCGTCATTCGTGCCGCTGATACCCGTGTGGTCGTCGCCCAAATCGACGGTTCCGAAATCGGCGAGCGGCAGAATGCCGCCAGAGTTGGTACAGCACGGGGCCTCGGCAATCCATTCCGCCGACGAGCGTTTCGCCCCGGAAACCTTTCCACTCTTGCTATAGGACTTTCCCGTGGTTTCGTTCGTGATCGTAATGGTGAACTCCGTGCCGCTGTAAGTTACCGACGCCGACATCTGATCGCCTGGCGCTACCGCGACGCTGGAGATGAGTTCCGAAGGGTTGGGGTAAAACTCATACCAGGCGTAATAAGAAGGACTCTTGCCATCGCAATCCGAATCCGTTCCTGTCTGCTCCACGGTGGTCGAGGTCCATCCATCAATCCCTACCCAAAACGCGGCGTAGGTGTTCGGAGTTTTCGTGCAGTTGACCGTAGGCACGGTCCACGATCCCTTGGCCGTAGTGAACGAAGAGCCGGTCACCGCATATCCGCTCCAGTTGGTGCTGTCGGAAACCGTGACGTTGCCCTCCACGCGCTCGGGCACAAGTCCGTACACTCTTCTGGGCGCGTGTTGGCGCGGCGTGACGACCGATACGTTTTGCGGCGACGCAGGCAGGTTGGGCACTTGCGCCAGTGCAGGCACAATAGCCAGTGCAAAGAGACTTCCAAGACTTTTCGATAGCATATAGAAACTTCCCATCCTTTCTTGTCGGGACTTGGATGAGGCCGTCCCGAAATCTGGCCATTTTACCCACGAACAGGGCGAGGTCAACCGGCACACCTGTGGATTGTTCGCAATTCGTAAACAGGCTAAGTGACGGGATTAAGGATCTTCAAGGGCGGAAGCCGGACAGGGCAATCGAGCTCGTCGAGTTGGGAATTCACTCTCGCTCGCCTGTGCCTTCCTCTAACTCGATTCTTTGCGATTTCTCCACTCGATTAGCATTCCGAGCGAAGTCCGAAGCCGAGCTGGCGAGGCGAGGCGAGCGAGGAATCTGCTTCTCTCTGATTGCTGCAAGCTACTTCTTGTACTGCGTAGGCTGCGGCCCTTTTTCCAGCGTCTCGCGGTCCCAGATCCAGCCCTCACGTGTGTAGCTGGCGAGTTCGAAGTCCTGGGTGAGTTCGAGGGCGTCGACGGGGCAGGCGTC
>PLIO01000085.1:4370-25170 GCA_003140075.1 Acidobacteriaceae bacterium
GCAATGCACATGGTCTCGTCGGTATCGGGATTGACGTTCAGCCGGGGCGCGCCCCGGTAGCGCTCGGCCACCTGCGGCCGCTCCATGGGATATTGCTCGGTGTAGATTTCCTTGGGATCCTGATAGCGAAACGTGACCTTCAAGCCCTGCAGAAGGTCAATGAGAAAAACTTTGCGGAAGAGGCTCTGCATCCCCATGACGGGCTAAGCATACCATTTGCGAGTTGCCGGTTGCCAGTTGCCGGTGCGCGCGGACGAGACAGCTGCGCTCCCAGGGAACCTTTTTGGCCTGCCTTTCGTATCACAAACCAAGAGGACAGCATGCGAGCCTATCTCGCCAAGTTAACGCCCACTACACGGATGCTGCTGGCAGTGCCGGCCATCGCGCTCGCCTACCCGGTGGTGACAATCTTGCTGCCGGCGCTGATTCGTGCCGCCCTGCCGGACGTGGTCCGCTCAGTGCTGAGCCTGATGTAGCGATCGCAGACCGGTCGACCGCCGAACGAAGCTTTTCGCAAGCAACGCCGTTAAGACCTCGGCTGCGTGCGTCCTAAGCTGCCTGGGCCGGTACTGCCATCATCCGCTGGGTGGCAGGCTTTACCAGTGCCGCAGCAATCAATCCCACGATCAGGAATCCGAACACGGCGATGAAGATACTGGCGACGGTGTAGCTCAGCGGGAAGCCGTACCAGTTCCAGTATTGCACGTGGGTCATGAGGCCAATCGCCAGCCCCAGCAAGGTCACGAAACCAACTCGCGACCCATATCCGCGCAGCCCGGGAGCCAGCGCCAGCAGAGAAGCCGCGAGCAGTGCCAGCACAATATTCAGAATGCATTCAGTAATCAGTTGGCCGGTCATCGGCGCGCCCGCGCCGCTGGCGTGATAGATCATGATGCCGTAAGGGCCGCCGACTTTCTCCGGAGGCAGTTTCATCGCCGCATCAACCTGCGGGAACAGATAAAAGCCCGACTGCGGCACCGAAGCTTTCAGCGTATCCAGCACCGGCTGCTGTTGGGGCAGATTCTGAATACCCACCGTCCCCAGGCCCAGAACCGTATGCGCCAACCCGCCCCAAAAGAAGAAGGCCAGTCCACCCAAAATACCTGCCAACAGGATTCGTTTTGCCATAAAGTCCTCCTCTGAACCGCATATTATGCCGCAATATGGTGCAGTTGGAAAGCGCGATCATCGGGCTGCCAATACAATGGCCATTCGCAGCCCGCGAAAGGAAATAGCCCTACGCCCGACCACGACGAACTCTGGATGGAAGAAGCTCTATGCGCAGCGCAGCGCGCGCTCGAAGCCGGCGAAGTGCCCGTCGGCGCGGTCGTCGTATGCGACGGAAAAATCGTCGGCCGCGGCTGGAACCGCAACATCACCGCCTGCGATCCCACGGCCCATGCCGAGATCATGGCCCTGCGCGAGGCCGGCGCTGCCATCGGCAATCATCGTCTCGCGAATTGCGAACTCTTTGCCACCATCGAACCTTGCGCCATGTGCGCCGGAGCCTTGGTGCACGCCCGAATCAGGCGCCTGGTCTATGGCGCGGAGGACGCCAAGGCGGGGGCCGTGCAATCGGTGATGCAGGTGTTGAATCACCCGCAACTGAACCACCAGGTGGAAGTCCGCAGCGGCGTTCTGGCAGGCCGTTGCGCGGAATTGCTGCAAACATTTTTTAAGAGCCGCCGTTAGTTGAGGCGTTTAGCGGGAGTGACCCTGAGCGGAGCGAAGGGGTGAGCCTGCTGCCGAAATCCTCAGCGCGCTCGTTGTGCGAAGGACCTTTAGCCGAGGCGGAGCAGAGTTTCCGCATCGTCACAGCTGGATCCAGCATCTCACTATCACTTGGAGGAACAAATCATGTCTGCGAAGCATAAGCGTGACGAGGATGACCTTGAATCAAGTTCGGCCGGGCAGTCCGGCGACATTCAGCAACTATCGGACATCGCCAGTGCCGACTCCGAGAGCGTCGAAGAATTGATCGAAGAAGGAAACGCCTTCGAAGCTGCCGCTGTCGACGGTGTCGAAAACGCCAAAGACGCAGACGTGTCCGAGGTGACTACGCGCGAAGTGCCGGAGGACGACGTTCCGGAAGAGTACCTGAACGAACGATGAGCACGTCACGTAGCACCGAGCTGCGCACAACCTGGTGCGGAAGAAGTGGCGGAGAGAGAGGGATTCGAACCCCCGATACCCGTAAAGGTATACACGCTTTCGAGGCGCGCGCCTTCAGCCACTCGGCCATCTCTCCGCGCCCGTTTGTTTCATTTTTTATTTTATCAGGGAAGTTCAGCTTCGCATTTCCGCAGCTCCGCGTTCGACAAATCCGCTCTCATGCGGGCATGGGGTAACACTCTCGGCAAGTCCGAGCGAGTGCGTCGCGGAGTGCTGCGGTCTGCGTTCGTTAGAGTTTTTTCGGCCGAAAAGTAGTTTTATGTTGCGGCACGTGCGCCAGCGGACTTCCTGGAAACATCGACTGCGCCCGCAGCCCCACTCCTCTGCGCGGCCTTCAGATCCCATCGGCAAAGCACGCAACGCATGGCTACGGTGTAAACAAAGTGCGCGTAGGCGGGACAGTTGCGGTTGGCGCAAACCTTGGTCGTCATGTTGGGTAGCTCCGCCTGCGCCGACTGGCGGACCAGCCGAGGCAGTAAACTACCCGTGAAGTTAGCACGATAAACTGCCCGGCAGACGCGCATCTTCAGCATCGATCCATCCAATTTTTTTCTGAAGTTCTCGCCGTCCACGGCGAGGACGAGGAGGCACTGTGGATGAATCGCGCCCCTTGGCGCGCCTGACAATAGCCCGGCGCGTTCAGCGCCGGGCTAGGTCATAGATCGAGACGCGCCCCGTAGGGACGCTTGAACCGCTCACCCACGCTGTCGTAGCGCCATCTACTTCCCTGCGAGGATTCTCTCGATCTGCTGCATGTGATTGAGGTCATGCCCGGCAAACATGCGCACAATGTGTTCAATCGTCTCCTGCCCACGCTCGGCGTGCATTCCATAGTGTTTCCACTGCTCGGGCGTCAGTGACTTCAGCAGCGCAAGATTCGCTTCACGCAGCACCCGGAATTGCTCGACGGACTTACGCGGATCGCGCTTCTCATAGTGTCCGCTGATCACCCACGCATCCTGATCGAACGCCGTAATCGGCGTCCCCGGCGCGCCCAGAATCAGCCGCATGCGAAAACCCCCGACAATCTCCGTCTCCGCAAGATGCGCCAGAATCTCGCTGACTGACCACTTATCAGGGGCAGGCCGCTTGCGCAATTTGCTCGTGGGCACGCCCTTAATCAACCGCTCAAGTTTCTTCGCCGTGGCCGCCTGCACCGCCAGCGGCTGCTTCCCTTCCATGATGCCAACGATTCGCTTAGTGTATTGCTGTGGCGTTTCCTTCACTTTGTTGCTCTCCTGTTCGATTCGGATGCCCATTCTAGCCCAAACCCGGCCTGCCGTCTGGCGGAAAAGCGCGCTTCAGATGTCCGTTCGTTGTTCGGTATGCCGCTGCAAGTACCAGCAGGGCGCGCAACCGGCGCGCGGAAACAGGGCATGGACGCAGGTTTGCGCCTCCGGCGGCTGGAAGATGAATTGGGTCTTGCCGCTTTTCTGCTGCACCGCGTCGTAGCGCGAAACCGTGATCTGTCCGAAAGGCTGGCGATTCGCCGCCACGCGATAGCGGAATATGGCAAAGTCCACGGCGTAGGCGAACGCGCTCACGCACAGCACCGCTAAAAGTGCTCCAGCTACAAATCGCTTCAAGCGATGCCGGATTCCCTTGCTCAGCACTGGGTTCACAGCGAGCATTATATCGTCCTGCGTCTTGCATCCTGTCTTGCCTCAAACCCTGTGCGCTTTGCGCTTGACTTCGGCTCCAACCTGGGCATACATTCACTCCCGTGTGCCGTTCCATTGGCTCTGCAAACTGTTAGAGGGGGCACGACTGGGCCGGGAGCGTCCTTTCGGGAACACGCAAGACGGGTTACCGTGGTTCAAGATCCGTCCGCAAGCACGCAGCAGTGCCACGGCTAACTCGGCCCTGGAAGGAGGAATGGAGGGGACATGTCCCCCCAATCGTCTCTCGTCCTTCTGGAATTCAACGAACTCACTCCTGCCTTAATGGATCGCTTCATCGCCGAGGGCAGCCTGCCAAACTTCGCCCGCCTGCGTGCGAAGAGCGAAGTCTTCGTCAGCGACGCCGAGGAGCACGAACCCTACCTTGAACCCTGGATCCAGTGGGTCACGGTGCACACCGGTGTTCCGTTCTCCGAGCACGGCATCGAACACCTTTCCGAAGGACACAAGCTGCTTTACATCAACCTGTGGGACCTCGTCTCGCAGCAGGGACACTCCGTCTGGATTTGCGGCAGCATGAACGCGAACCGCGAAAGCGGCACCACGGGTTACCTGCTTCCCGATCCCTGGTCAGCGGATATCGAGCCCCACCCCGAGGCCCTGCTGCCCTACTTCCGCTTCGTCCAGCGCAACGTTCAGGAATATACCAACGACCGCGTCCCCCTCAGCAAATCCGACTACTTGCGGTTTATTTGGTTCATGCTGACACATGGCCTGTCGCCCAACACCGCAGTCTCGATTCTTCGCCAATTAATTTCGGAAAAGAGAACCGGAACCGGCCGTTGGCGTCGCGCCTTTATCTTGGAGAAGCTGCAATTCGACGTCTTCAGCGCCGTGTTCCGCCGCACCCAGCCTGCCTTCTCCACTTTCTTCCTGAATAGCACCGCTCACATGCAGCACCTTTATTGGCGCTACCTTGAGCCGGAACGCTTCACCCTTCCGCTCGATCGCAAGAAGCAACTGGAGTACGAGTCTTCCATTCTCGAAGGCTATCGAGCCATGGACCAACTGCTGGGCCGAATGCTCACTCTGGTCGGCGAGGACGCCATCGTAATACTAGCAACCGCGTTGAGCCAGCAACCCTGCCTCAGGTTTGAGGAGGCCGGTGGAAAGCGTTCCTATCGTCCCAAGGACTTCGTCCAACTCCTGCGCTTTGCAGAAATAACCTGCCCCTGCCGCGTCGAGCCGGTCATGTCCGAGCAGTTCTGGCTGCGCTTCGACAACGCCTCCGACGCCACCAGCGCAGAAAGAAAGCTTGCCGCTCTGAAGGTGGGGCAGGAGCGCGCCATCTATACTGAGCGCAATGACTCGGCGGTGTTCGCCAGTTGCTCCATCCATCATTCTCTCGCGGACGACGCCACGCTTCAGATTGAAAATTCTGACCGCAGCGCACCTTTCTTCGACCTGTTCTACGCTCCCGAAGGAGGCAAGAGCGGGATGCACCATCCCGAGGGCATCCTCTGGATTCGTCACCCCGCGCGGACCCACAATGTGCATCAGGACCGAGTTCCGCTGCTCGCGCTTGCGCCCACAATCCTGGATGTCCTGGGCATCGCCAGACCCGCGCACATGTGTGGAGAATCGCTCTTTCGCAATCCCACCGGGAGACCTGCCGACACGAAGATTGCGCCCCATCCCCAGCGCCGGTCCGCTTAAGCGCGGCCAGTCAGCGGTGATCTCCGTCGCACTTTGCTTCGTTTCCTGCCGACTTGCGCCCACCACAACCAGAGACTTGTGACTACGCTCGTTGACAACTCCCTGCTTCCACAGGCAAACTACCCCATTCGCCGATTGCGGACTTCGGCGAGCCCCTACGGGCAATCACGAGGACAGGTGCGGGTTTAACACGTATTCATCGGCCATGGAGCAACCAGTCTCCTTCACGCTCGATTCCACCTTGGAAACCGTGGACCATGCGGAAGAAAAAGCGACCCGCATTGCCACCGAATTGGGCTTTGGTGAAGACGAGGTGCTGCAGATTTCGATGGCCGTGCGCGAAGGAGCAGTGAACGCCGTCTTGCACGGCAACCAGTATGCCCCGGACAAAAAAGTCGTCCTGGCCTTCGAGCGCACCCCGGAAGACCTGGTCATCACCATTCGTGATCAGGGGAAAGGCATCGACTTGAGCGGAATTCCCAATCCTCTGGCGCCGGAAAACCTGCTCAAGACCTCGGGACGCGGCATTTTTCTTATGCGGTCCTTCATGGACGTGGTGGAAATCCGCCCGTCCCAGACAGGCACGGAAGTGAAATTGATCAAGCACGTCCACGGCTCATCCGTGGGCAACAAGGAGGGGTCTCAGTGAGCATGAAACTTAGCACTCGGCAGGTCGACGGCGTCACCATCGTCGACTGCAGCGGACGCATCACCCTGGGCGAAGGCAGCGTGACGTTGCGCGACACCGTTCGCGACCTGCTTTCCAAAGGCAATAAAAAGATCGTTCTGAATCTGGCCGAAGTCAACTACATCGACAGCTCCGGCATCGGCGAACTGGTCAGCGCCTTTACCACCACCAAGAATCAGGGCGGCGAACTCAAACTTCTCCACCTCACCAAGAAAGTGCACGACCTGCTCCAGATCACCAAGCTCTACACCGTCTTCGACGTGAAAGATGATGAGACCGCGGCGGTCAAGGGGTTTAAATAAGTTCGTTGCGTTGAAAGGCGCGGCTTCAAGCCGCGCCGCCATGCCCCTCAACTCTGTAAATGGCATTCCGGAACCGGGCGCAAAGCCCGGTGAGGAACCTGCTGTCCTGCCGGCGTCGGCAAACTGGCATGTTCGATCGCGTCGATTGCCGCCTCACGCGTCCTTTGCGAGAAGAGGAATCTTGGACGCCTGAGAGTTTTCCAAACTTCCTCATCAAAACCGGGGTTTAGGCTCGGACCTCTTCCACCCCGCCAAGCGGAACGATCCGCGCGACGCGCTCCATAACCTTCTTGTTCCGTTCCGACTTTTTCAGGTCGTAGGCCGCCTGCAAGCGCATCCACACTTCCGGAGAACCGCCAAACAGGCGGGCAACTCTCAGGCACATCACGGCAGAAAGAGGCTTGCGCCCCGACAAAATCCCGTGCAGCATCTGCCGCGACACTCCCAAAGCCTTGGCAGCCGCGGTTACCGACAAGCCAACCGACGGGAGAATGTCTTCCCGAATGATCTCGCCCGGATGAATGGGCGGCAATCCGTTCCTTCGCTTCATCGCTCGATCCTAATGGTAGTCTTCATAATCTATGTCCAGGGCGCTCTCGCCGCCCAGCCGAATGTGATGCGATAGTTTCCGGACGTGCCGGCGGGTCGCCGGGTCATTTCTCTACCCTCCGTTATTTAGGCAGGATGCCGTTTCTCCAGCCACATTGCCATCCACGTACACAGGAGGAGTCGAGCCGTTAAGACTAAATCGAACCGTCGTCGCAGCAGGCGAATCCTTCAAGCGAGCCAGGCAGTTAGAGCCGGTACCCGGGTTGGACATTTGTAACAGAGTAGCCGGCGGCAGAACACCGCTGGAGTCCGATACTATGACCGAGATCCCTTGAATATTCCAGTTGTCCGCCCTCTCCGACCCGTTCCAATGTTGGACGAGCTTGATGTCGAGGGTTCCGAAGCCGGCAGTAGAAGCCTGAGGCGCAGGCAGAGCGAACTTATTCGTGGTTCCATCGACAAATTCGTTGGGGTGGTTAGGTACTACGCTGCCGCTCGTATCAGAGGATCCATTCGCCCACCACGGCAGAAAGCTAGCGTAGTCAGTGTTTATGTCCAACTTTGAGCCGTTCTGGGCACAAGCCGCACTGGGGGGTGCTCCATCCGAGGCCTTGAGGCAGAAGGGGCTGCCAGATTGCCCAGACATTGTAGCCCAGACCTCACTGTCAGTTCGCGCATCGTCCCCGCCCGTGCCCATTATAATGCTCACTCTGTCGTACTGCCCCGTCGGAGGCGGCCCGCAGTTCACGGGAAAGGACGCGACTGGGCTTAGATTCTGAGGGCTTGGCCCCAACACAGCGACAGCGAATATCGTCGTCGTGACGCCGGAGACAGAAAATGGCCTAGTCCAGGTTGTCCAAGCCGAGAGATTTGACGGATCGCCCATTCCGCCAATCTCATAGTAGATGGAAAAGGCCCCTCCTTGGTTGAAGGGCTCGCTAATGTCCGCTACCGTAACGGGGCAACTCCCACCGCCAGCGACGCCGATCGTGGGTTCAGGTATTGGGCAATTAAATTTCTGTGAGATCACAGCGCTGGGTGTATAACCCTGCGCCACGGCGATGGCGTTGACCACGCCCGTGTTGCTGGGCATCGTGGGCAGCAAGAGCAGGAAAGTACCATTGTATAGGACTGTCGATCCTCCAACGGACAATTGGGGAGTCGTGCCGTCAGTGGTGAAGAATACTTGTGAACTCGAGTTGATATCGCTGATGGTTACCTGGGCGCAAGCGTTGTTCGCGTTTGGATAGGTATACATGGTTAAGTTTATCGTGGGCGGCGGAGTACCACATGAGAGCAGCACCACGCTAACGGCTACGATCGCCGCCACAAACACCACTGGCAACAATCCAGAATATTTGGCTTTTTGTCTGGTCATAGTCCATCCTTTCGCGCCCACTCAATCCGACAACCACAGCCCTCCCACGGGCTCTCCCCAACGAATGGTCAGTTCTGTCCGCATGCTGCAAATCGGCCAGGCGGAAAATCGGCCAAATATACCTCGACTTTAGCTTCGCGTCAACGAACTGACGCTGAAGGTACCGATCCCTCGGATCGTTACCAGTAAATTCGACACAAGCAACCAGGACCCCGCCGGCCAAGAATCGGCCCGCTGCCGTATATTCATCGCGCGTACGATGTTGTATACTGATTGTGCGTACAGAGGGAGCCTTTATGCCTGCCACCGGAGCCAAGCCCGACAAGACCCGAAGCCAAAACATCAACCTGCGTGTCACGCGCAGCCAAAAGGCTCTGATTGACCGCGCGGCTAGCGCCCTTCGCCGCAATCGTTCCGATTTCATGTTAGAAACGGCTTGTCGCGAGGCCGAAGCTGTCCTGCTCGACCGGCGCTATTTCTCCTTGTCCGCAGAGGATTTCAAACGCTTTACCTCGATGCTCAACCGTCCCCCAACCGCCAACCCCCGGTTGCGGCGTCTGCTGCGAACCACGGCGCCGTGGGAGCAATGAGCCGGCAGTCCCTTACGCCCCCGGAGAAGCTCCGCGACGATCACGATCTTTCGTTGTTCCAGTGCGGCGAGCCGGCATTAGATGACTGGCTGCGCCGCCGCGCCCTGCCGAACGACCAAAGCGGCGCATCGCGCACCTACGTAGTGTGCGCGGGCCTCCGCGTGGTCGCCTATTATGCGTTGGCCGTTGGCGCGGTCGCGCACGCCAGCGCTCCCGGCCGCATCCGGCGCAACATGCCAGATCCCGTCCCCGTAATGATCATCGGCCGGCTCGCGGTCGATCAGGAATTCCACGGCCACGGCCTCGGCCAGGGGCTTGTGCGCGACGCAGTGTTGCGTACGGTTCAGGCGGCCGATATTGCCGGTATTCGGGCCATCCTGGTCCACGCCATCTCCAGCGATGCCCAGCGCTTCTACGAGAGGCATGGCTTCGTGCAATCGCCGATTGATCCGATGATGCTGATGATTACGTTGGCGGATGTGTCCAGAGAACTCTCGGGCCTGAAGCGAAAATAAGCGGGGCGGGATTCTTCGGCAGGCAGGCCCATGTTTGCCAAAACCATCACAACTGAGGATGCCCCAGCCTTCGCGGATTTTCGAAGGCTGGGTCGCGGCGCTGCTTAGGAAAGAGATTTTGCTGTGAATGCCTCCTCAGAATTTTGCCCCGATCCCCTGCCCGACCACCGCGAGTTTTCCACAGCCCCTCTGTGACATCTGACCTTGCGCTCCGCAAAAATTCATTCCATCATTGCCCAAGCAAAGGCAGTAAATCCGGCGAACGCAAGCAGGACGCCCGGCCGAAAACCGGCCCGTAACTCCTTTGTTTGACGGTATTTACCCCTAAGTCCTTTAGACGACGTATTTTGCGGGGCAAATCTTGCTAACGTGATGATTCCAAAAGACCGAGGGGGGTGGGGGTGGGTGCTGACAAGATAGATACTAATCAAACGGTAAACGCATTTACGGCCGGGACGAAGCCTCCGTTACGCACTGCCCCTATGTCGACTGGAAATATTTTCGCGCGGCTCGCCGCCTTGCTACTGGCGACCGCAGCCTCCGCCTCCGACTGCCTCTCCATTCAAAACGCCAGCCAGCATGTCGGCGAAACCAAGTGCGTAACCGGCAAAGTCCTGCGCGTGAAAGTCGGCGCCAAAGGCGTGCACTTCGTGGACTTCTGCGAAGATCAAATGTCCTGCCCCTTCACCGTCGTCGTCTTCCATTCCGACCTCAAAGATGTCGGCGATGTCCGCCGCCTCGCCGGACAGATGATCGAAATCCACGGCCCGGTAAAGCTCTACAACGGCCGCGCCGAAATCGTCCTGACCCGCGTCAGCCAGCTAACCAACGGCTCAACCCTGATCCCTCCCTTGCCCAAAAACTACGACGTAGAAAAACAAGGCCACTACAGCGCCGGCCGAATCCGCCCCACCAAGAAGCCCGCAAAAACCTACACACCGCCAAACTCCACCGCCACCTACGGCAACGAAGCCGACGCAAATGATGAACCGCCGCACTAAACATCCATGAGCCGAGGTCGGGAGTGAAAAGCTTCCTTCCGCCCCGGAATAAAAATGCCGCCAGCCTTGCGGCTGGCGGCGTCACCTCGAAAAAACCCACTCTGCGACGAATCGAGAAGGTGAATTCTACGGGCAGCTAGTGTCGCCGGCTGGCTGTGTGAAGACGAACGTGTGAAAAACCGTGTCCTCAAAAATTGGGATGTGCTGGTAGCAGTCGACGGTTGACGACGACAGCGTGACTGACGCGGTGTGCGCGGTTCCGTTTATCTGGCCCGTGCTCTCGCTGTTCGTCCACGTCCACGTGGTTGCGTTCTGCAGCCCCACTCCGTCGGTTGCGGTTCCCCACATCTGTTTCCAGCTAAACCCTACAGAGTTAGAATTGCTTTCGCTGTAGGTTTGGGTCGTCGTGGTTGAGTCGGTCTGCATAAAGCTGTTGGGCGGATTGTTGCCCCCCACCTCATCTGGTCCCGACAGGAGTTCAGTTACTTGAACAGCCGAACCGTTGGAAGTCATGATCGGCACAAACCGGCACTTAGCAGTGGGAGCTGCGTTAGTGCAAGTGGCGGCGCTGTCGGTGTTGGCATTCAGTGGGCTTTCTGTCGACGAGTAATTGAGGATCGCATCTTGCAACAGGATACCCGCGAAGTCTTTGGCTACGCAGCCGCACTGTCCGTTCGGGTCCGCCGAGCAGTTGTTGGGATAATACTCCTGGTTGGCGCAGATGTTGGCTAAGCCGGGGAGCGTTTGGCTGTCCACGATCTGCTCCTTGAGGATATTAATGGGTACGGTCGTAACGCCCTTTGAGTTTGCCACCATCGCTTGCGCATAGACCTCGACCTGGTCTTGTATCTCGGCCACGCCGGGATCGGGATCTCCGGTTGTCTGAAGTTGTGTGCCCAGGGCATAGGTCACAGCCGTGGGTCCGGTCTGGTACATGATGACAGCTGGATTGAGCCAGATAATAAACAGATCCTGCTGATGGTTGATGGTGTTCGGGCCGGTGGGGTTCGAGGCGTTCGCTACGCCCGTGGCATCGGAGATCGTGGAAGTGACAGCCGTGCTGTTGCCCGTCGTCGTCGCGTTCCCATAGCTCCAACTCAGCGTCGATGCGCCCCAGAGAAAGCCAAAGCTTACGCTGAAAGTGGTCGTGTTGCCCACCATATAGCTGCTTCCCACTGACGTGGTCGTGCCGTCCGTCAAAACATCCTGGAACCCGTTCATGCTTTTGTCCCCAGGAGTGTCGTAAATAATCTCCTGTACCTGCCACTTAGGGTAGAGAATTCCCGGGGTTAGTGCCGTCACCACTGCGGATCCGCCGGTCAAACCCGAGGGTGTAAACACAATCTCGTCGCTGGAAATCCACCAGGTAATCGGGGGATAACTGGGCAGTATGCCGCAAGTTCCGGGCTCAGTTCCCGTTGTAAAGTAGTCGTCCCCTGCGAGTGCTGTGGTGGTGCCGGCCGCAGTGTAGGAAAAACCGCTATATGTGCCGCTGTCATAGAGCTGCAGGCCGGACCACCCATTAGGTCCGACGTGGCAACTTTCCAGGTTGTAAGACACGGAGTAACTAAGCGTCCCGGGGCCCGCTGTAATGGTCTCTTTGTACGGTCCGTATTGCGCGAAGGCCACTCCGGTTGAGAGGGTGAAGGCGAGGACAACAAGGTAGGCATGCAGAATCGTCTTCCTCATGAAGTATTCCTTTCGGATTTGCAGAACTAAGAGGAGGAAACTTCAGATGGGCTGACTTAGCTCAGAGACCTGAAAGAGATGAAGGGAGAGTCTTCTCTGGTAGTCAGTATTACCTACGCACTAAGTAATAGCAAGACCAGACTCTCGGCTGTTACGAAACCCGAACATTACGATCAATGTTAAGCTGGAGAACGATGCGCCCTCCAACCGTGAGGATGCACTTACGTCGGGTTATAAGTCGAGTAGTAAGCGGAACAGGCCGCAATCATGTAGGACGTGGCATGCTGCAGAAAGTGTGGGCGAAAAGGACCGCGTTACGAAATCCGAACAGAACACCTCACTCCGTTACCTTCACACCATCCCCTTCCGCAGCTCCTCCAGCGGATACTTCGTCCCGCGCCACACGATGCCATCGTTCCACAGCGTATGCGCCATCGAGCGCAGCAACGTATAGATAAACAGCGCCGTGCTCACCGGATGCAGCACAAAATAATAAGCCGGAACCCCCGACCGCCAGGACATACCGAGATAAATCAAGAACATCGATCCCAGCGCAACCGCATAAGGCAACCGCTCCCACCCATGCGCCAGCCACACGCCTAGAAACGGCATGAGATTCAGAAAAGCCAATCCGAACGCCGAAATCAAAGTGCGCGGCCACTGAAAAGACAGCACCGCAAAAAAATTCTTGGTCAGATTGTTGACCACTCCCATGGCGCCGTTCGCCCACCGAATCGAAATCAGGTCCGCGCCAAAAACGTTGCGTTGCGCAAAGCCGGCATTCTTTACCACTTTGCCCAGCTTCATATCGTCTAGCACTTCCATGCGCAGCGCTTCATAGCTTCCCACCGCCTCATACACGCTGCGCCGAACCAGATTGAAAGCGCCCACTCCCATGTGGTCCCGCGTCTTCGGGTCAGCCACCTTCCACGGACGGTGCCCAAAAACAAACATGGTCTGAAAGAAGGCGATCATCATGAACTCGCCCGGACGCTTCATTATCATCTGCGGAAACACCACCACATGATCCGCCCGCTCCGCCTCCGCGTAAGCCAATGCGCGCCGCACCGAGTCCGGCTTGAACAATACGTCCGCGTCAGTAAACAGCAGCCAGTCGCCAGTCGCCGCATTCGTCGCGGTCCACATGGCATGCGTCTTGCCCAGCCACCCCGCCGGCAATTCCCGGTGATGAATCACACGCAATCGACCAAGTGCCGCGTCGCGCTCGGCCACGCTTTCCATGATCTCGCCCGTGCGGTCCGTGGAGCGGTCATTCACCGCGATCACTTCGTAATGGTCGTAGTCAAGTTCGAGCAGGCGGGTCAGAGATAGCTCGATGTCCTCTTCTTCATTGCGCGCCGGCACGATAATCGAAACCCGCGGCTTGCCGGATGGATTGCGGTCCCACTCCGATTTCGAAATGTCGGCAACACTCGGCATGCCGATGGCCGCATCCACAATGCGAGAAAACCAGGCCACCGCGAGAATCGTCCCTGCAATCCAGTGAAAGTAATGCATCCCGACTTAGGTCTTCCCTGCCGGAACCGGTTCACCATCGACGCTGATGGGCGGCGCGAATTTCATTCCGTAAAACAGTATGGCAGAAGAAAGCGCGGTGGCCACAACCGGCGCAACAAAAGCCAGCCGCAGCGAGTAACGATCGGAGACGTAACCGATTAAAGAGGCAGAGGGAACGTCGCCCAGCAAGTGGAAAATAAAAATGTTTGCCGCCAGCGCGGCGGCGCGGATATGTGCACTCACGGAGCTGATAACGGCGGCGTTGAGCGGGCCGGTGTTGAGCAGCAACAGAAATTCGGCGACGAAGATGGCCACGATCATGGGGCGACCGCTGGCGTGAATGGCAATCCACATGGCGGGAATGCCCAGACCCAGGCTGACGGCGGAAACCAAATAATGGGCCGCGCGGGTCTTGCGCAGCAGGGCATCGGAGAGCCATCCGCCCGCGAGCGAGGCGACCAGACCGTTGATGGCGATACTGCCGCCAAATAACAGATTGGCCTGGCCGAGCGTATATCCGTGAACGCGATGCAGGAAGGTCGGCATCCAGACTTGTAGTCCACCGAGAGCGAAGGTCATCATCGCCATGCCAAACGTCGCGGTCAGGAAGGCGGGATTTTTTAGCAGCCCTCGCAGCGTGTCGCGACTGGGAGATTTTTCCACATGATCGAACTGTCCGTACGCCGGTTCTGGAACGAACCACAGCAACAGCGCCAGCAGAGCGCCGGGAGCCGCTCCCACGTAGAACGGCACACGCCAGCCGTAAGCGGGTCCCATGAATCCGCCGAGTACGTAGCCCATCGCCGTTCCGACAGGAATGGCAAGATAGAAGACGCCCATGACGCGGCCACGCTGGCTCTCAGGAAACATATCGGCCACGAAGGTGGGAGAGAGAATTACGAAACTGGCCTCGCCGACTCCCACCAGGGTGTGGCGAATGAGCAGGCCGGTGAAATCGTGGGTGAAGGCGGTGAGCAGGGTGGCGCCGCTCCAGATGAGAGCCCCGGCGATGATGACGGACTTACGCGAGAAGCGCTCCGCCAGCGGGCCCATGAAGGGAGCGGCGCACATGTAAAAGATGAAGAATACGCTGGTGAGCAGGCCAAAAGCGGCATCGCTGCGATGAAACTCCGCCTTCACTAGGTCCTGCACAGCGAATAGCACGGAGCGGTCGATGTAGTTCAGCAGGTTCAGCGCCGTCAGCAGAGCCAGCGCCGTGCGCGGATAGAGTTTCGCGGAAGTCACCGGTCGAGCGAATATAGCACGGCTCTCACCCTGATCGAATCACAGGTTTTTTCCGCCGCGGCCATCTCGCCACTACCGTCGTCGAGATCCCGCCCCGCGGCCGAAAATCACCCTTCACCTCGGCCCACACCGGCTTCGCCCATCTCACCACGTCCTCCAGAACGCGATTCACCACATTCTCCTGAAAGATTCCAAGGTTTCGGTACGTCTGCAGATACTCTTTGTACGATTTCAACTCCAGGCAGACCTTGTCGGGCTCGTAACGCAGCGTGATCACGCCAAAATCGGGCAGTCCCGTCTTCGGGCATACAGAAGTAAACTCTGGATCGTCGATCACGATCTCATAGCCGGGAAACTGGTTTGGCCAGGTCTCGATCTCAGGAAATTTCGCGTCCAGCCCGGCGGCGGCGTGCTCAGGCATATAGCGGTGCGGTTTCGGCATGGAGACATTGTAGCGTTTACGTCCGGCACGCGCCGGTAGTCGGTGTTTGGTCGCCACAGTTTCGAGAGAGCGCTTCGCATCAGCCGAGAACCTCGTCTCAGCCGAGAACGATGTCCGGCAACTCAGCCAGCGTAGCGATTTCCGCATCCGGCGTCTGCGGAATTCGCTCGGGCGCTTGACCAAAACGGTTGCACCACAAAGTGCGGAAGCCGAAGGCCTTGGCTGAGTATGCATCCCAGCCGTTGGAGGAAACAAAGCAAATGTGGGCCGCGACCACGTTGAGCCGCTCACACGCGAGCCCGTAGACAGCGGAGTGCGGCTTGTAAACCTTCACCTCTTCCACCGACAACGTGGCATCCAGTAGGTCGCCGATGCGCGCGTTGGCCACAGCCTGCGCAAGCATCGCGGGGGTTCCGTTGGAGAGGATGGCGAGTTTCATGCCGCCCGCCTTCAGCCGCTTCAAGGTGCCGGAAACTTCCGGGTAGGCGCTCAGAACCAGATACAGGTTCATGAGCCGGGTGCGCAGCGTGGGGTCTTCGAACTGCAGGGTCGACAGGGCGAAATCGAGCGCGTCACCCGTCACCTGCCAAAAATCCGCATGGCGCCTGGCCAGGCCGCGCAGCCATGTGTACTGCAGCTGCTTCGCACGCCACAAGTCAGCCAGCGGCTGCCATTTCGCTCCGAGCGAGTCCTCGGCGGCGCGCGCGGCGCTGTTCACATCGAACAGCGTGCCGTATGCATCGAACAGGCAAGCTTCAATGCCGGGAAGTTTCAGGGTCATCCCAAGAATCTTACCTTTGTCGGCCCTAGCTCGCGCCCTCAGAACAGCAACGGCACCAGCGCCCACGTGTCGCGCCGGTAGGCGGCGTACTGCCCGCCAAATGTCTGCCCCAGAATCTGTTCTTCCAGCCGCGTCTTTCGCAGGTAAGCGGCCACCAGAATCGCCACTCCCAGTAGCGCGTGATATTGACTCGAGGCAATGGCCGTCCCCAAGAACATTCCGAGCATCGCGGTATAGATCGGGTGCCGCAGCATCCGATACGGGCCAGTGCGCACCAATTCGTGATCCGCCCCGATTCTGACTTCCGCGCTCCAGTTGCGTCCCAGATGCCGCCGCGCCCACACTGCCAGGAAGATAAATGCCGTCTGGAGGATCACGCCGATGGCCACGAGAAAATGGAACCGCTGCGGCAGAAACCATCCCTTCAGTCCCGGCACCGGCCAGAAAAGCAGGACGAGCGCTGTATTGAGCGTGATTTGATGCAGAGCAGTCGAGAGTTTAGATTCGGAACTCTTCGTCGGCGCCGAGTTCCGCGCCGCAATGCTCCAGTACACGGAGAAAATGATCCACAGTATCGCCGCCGGCGTCACACGGTTCCATTCCAAATCGTAATCGAAATGGTCAACTTTGCTCGCGAACAGTGACGCTGAATACCAGCCCAGCTTGTGCTTCGCGAACCGCACGATCACACAAATCACAACCACCAGCGCCAGCTGTTTCACAAGTTTTGTCGTCGCTGTGTTTGTCATCGTCATCCCTCGTTGTTCCGTCATGGATTCCTCTCCACCATTCCTCTAATGTTTGCCGTTTGACTTTTGCGGCAAGTGATCCACTTGCGCCTGCGTTAGGAACGGCGGCAGATGAATCTGCTCCGCACAAGAGACGTCGAGTTGCGCCGCCGAACCTTGCGTCACAAACTCTGAGATCAGCCCGTCGATGCACGGCGACCCGGTTCCATGGGTGCCATCTTTTACGATCACCACTCGGCTCTCGCTCAGATCATGCGCAGTTTGCGCCGAGGCCTCTGGCGGCGTGGCCGGATCAAGCGCTCCCGAAATCAGCATTGTCGGCACGGCGGATTGTATGGGAGCGCGAAAGTCTTGAGGAATGTCGCCGCGAACCCATTCGCGGCAGGCCTGCTGATACATGCGAACCTGAAAGTCGCCGAGGTAAGTGCCTTTGGTTTCCCGCTGAATGTCTCCCTCCGTCACTCCGGGTATGTCTTCCGAGCAGATTACCGACAGGCTCATGCCCCGGTCGATCGACTTGTCAATCGCACTCCTCACCAGCACCACCGCGGCTCCAAACGTGCTCCAGTCGCCCGCGTACGCGCGGTGGATCATGTAAGGAAACTCGCTGACCAGCCCCGGAACGTATAGCAGCGGTCGCAGGTCTGCAACAAACATGCCGCGCGAAAGCGTAACCGCCTGCGTTTCTCCGGCCTGAGTTTTTACTTCAAAATGCGCCGGCGATTTTTCCAATTGGTCAACGACGGCTTGAAACTCCTTTCGGAGATCAGGAAAGTCTTTGTGGCAGGCATCGTTGTTAGCGCAACGGAAGATTAATTGATCAATGGAGCTTTGCGTGGTGCGCGAGAATGCCAGCGGAATCCGGTACTGCGGCGGAGCCACCCCCTCCAGAGTCAGCGTGCGAACATGATCTCCGTGCCGTCGCAAATACACGAGAGCCGCCCGCGTGCCATAAGAGCCGCCGAACAGGTCGATCCTGTCATAGCCCAGGGCTTGCCGCACTTCATCGAGATCGTCCGCGGCAATGGACGTGGAGTACTGCGTGAGGTCCGCTTTTTTCTCGAGCTCGGCACGGCATGCACGCACCTTTTCCGCCGAAATGGATTCCCCGATGATGGCTTGTGCATCGTTTGGGTTCCGCAGCTCGCACGGCAGGGGATTCGATCCGCCGGTGCCCCTCTGGTCCACCAGCACAACGTCACGCTGCTGCCGCATCTTTGTGGTGAAACCCGCTAGCGGATAGGCTTCCACGGCACTCTGCCCCGGACCACCCGCCAGAGCGAACCATGCGTCGCTCGCCGGTTTGTCCGAGACTGCCGGCAGCACCATGATGTTCAGCGCGATCTTGCGCCCGCTTTGCGCGACGCGATTTTCATAAACCTCATACTTTCCGCATAGACCCTCGGTGTTGCCATCCACGGTTCGGCACGGCTCCAGCGGAATGCGTCCCAGAGTTCTCGGTTTCAGTGTGGGCTTGTCTGCAGCAGCGCCCGGACGATGCAGCGACAGAGGAACAGAATTGCCGCCCTGCTGCCACGTCCCGATAAGCTCGCTGCCATCGTCGCTCAGCTTCGCTGTGTAAGCGGCGTGAACGCTCTTCAACTCAAGCTGCAGCGTGCCGCCCGGTGCAAAGGAAACGGTAGCGATCGGAATCGTAACGTTGCCCTGATCGACGCTGGTGAGTTTGCCGCTGAGCGTGCCGTCCGACGCCTGCTCGATCTTCACAATCAGGTGCAGACGTGAAACCATTCCCTGCCACTCGCCCGTAACTCTGCGAACGTCGGCAGCCTGCGCGGTGCCATCCCCAGCGCTCTGGCCAAAACCGCTGGCCTCTTCTTTGTTTAACCACCCAGCTCCGGATAGCAGCACTACCAGGATCGTCGTGAAGAGACACTTCTCCCATCTCGTTTTCATCGAGTTTTCTCCTCTTCGATCTGTTTTTCTAGAATCGGTTTGTCTAGTGGCCCATTCGCAAAAAGGCGAACAACGCGACCATTCCGGCCAGGTAGGCCGCACCCAAGTAGCTGAGCGTGTTCGCCAAATTCAGTGAGTATCCGCGCGCGCCCTTCAGCACCAACATGGGCGCGGAAGGCTGGTAGCACACCGGCCATTTCGCGATTTCCGACTGGTGCAGCAAGTCCGGCAGCTTCACCGGACGGGCGCGCAAAGCCATCGCCAACAGCTGCTTTCTTTTGACCTCGATCCAAATTCCGCTGACCACAGTGGTCGCCATCCACACCGCAAACCAGACGGTCCGCAGCCGCGCAAAGCTGGCCTCAGAGGTGCTCAGCATGATCGGCCAGAACAGAGTCGCTGCCGCTGCGGCGGCTCGGTTCCAATCGCACATCTTCAGGTAAAACTTCCGAGTTTCCTCGCGCGCCTCCATGTGCTCGGCCGCCTGAGTCTGTGGCACCGGCGTACGCCAAGCCACCACCACCCGCTTCACCAACAACAAGCCGACTTGCATGTATAGATAAAAAGCGGGAACTCCGAATACCAGGCGCAGATTGTGGTGTTCCGGCGCCGCGTAGTAATAGCGCACCAGCCACAACAGAGCCACCACGGAAGCAAGCGCCAGCGCCCACTCCACTTTAGGATTGGTGTAATCGCGCAAGCGCCGCGGCTGCAGCGAAAATGCCACGGCGGCAACCGGCTGCTCCGCCTCCGGCATCGCGAAACGCCGCGCTTGCCGCTCCGCCATGTCCACGGAGTACACGTGATTCAGGTGGATCAAGCCCGCCTGCACCGCTATGAGCCAGAACATGGCTTGTAGATGGCCCTGAAGGAAAGCAGCCAGCGCTACCGGAATATCGAGCACGAAGGGAATAAACATCCGCATCCAGTAGCGATGCAGAATCTTCCTGCCCGTTCCCGTATAGAAATCGGGCTGCACCCGAACATTGAAAAACCATTCCGGGCCGCGCAGCAGTGGCTGTTGCCAGCGCCGGAAGCATCCGCGGATGCGTGTCCCCCACCAGAGGAGGTAAATGATCAGGACATATTGGAAGGAGGAGTGTGGGCTCATTTACTTGCTACCTTTCTCGACCATGCGCAGCTCGTGCGCCGCCATGCTCAGAATCTTGCTCGAGGGCAATCCGGCCAGCACCATCTGCGTGAGTGCTGTGCGCAGCGGCCGCAACAGTTCGTCCTGGCTGCGCTCCGTGCTCGTCAGCGACGCCACCACGGAACCAGATCCGTGCTTCACCGTAATCAGGCCCTCCTTTTGCAATTCGCGATAAGCGGTGGCAATGGTGTTTAAGTTGACTCCCAGATCAGCAGCCAATTGCCGCACCGGCGGCAGCGCAGCACCTTCCTCGAGCTTTCCTTTCGCGATCAGTTCCTTAATCCCATCTGCAACTTGCTGATAGATCGGCCGCGGATCGTCGGTATTAATCGTCAGGAACATTCAGTGTACTGTGTATGTATACTCCATACATTTTTATTTGGTCAAGAAGAAATTCATGAGAAATCTCATGGATGCGCCCAGACTGCCTGAACCGAGATGTTTTGGGGCAACGCCTAGTCCCGCTCGCTCCCGCAACCGCCGGTTGCCCGCCGCATCTAACCATGCAACGGCTCGGGCAGACGTGCATTCGTTCGACAGTGGTAAATTAGTGCTTGCAATTGTCCCCGCCGCACCTTGAAAGATAACCGGTTGGCAGGAACCAACAACAATTCGAATGGACGGCCGGCCTCGCGCAAGGGCCGCGCTTGGCTCGCGCTCGGAGTCCTCGCAGCTCTCGCCGTCATCCCCATTTTCACCCGCCCCGGCCCCTTAAGAGTTCGGACTACCACCGTCGAACGCGGACCCATTCGCAGCCTCATCTCCACCAACGGCAAAGTCGA
>PLIO01000021.1:0-2287 GCA_003140075.1 Acidobacteriaceae bacterium
AGTAAACAGTGATTGCCGCAACGAGGACCAGAACCCCTAGGCCAATAAGAATCGCTCGCCTGCGATTATGTCTGCGCTTGGCGGGCGTGGGCGGAAGGGGCGCGGGCTTAGGTTCGGCTGCTTTAGCTTCAGGCTTGGGCTCGGCAACTTTTGGATCGGCTGCGGGCGCTGCGCCATTGGCTTCGGGNNAGTTGCGCGTAGAGTTCGTGGACTCGCTTGACAAGCTGCGGCGTCACATCGGGCGGCGTCTTGGACGTGGCTTCTAAATTCGGTTCGTCTGTTTTCATTGGGCCGTTGCTGCGGTGATGTCGCATTCCTCCAGGTCTAACGTTTTCATTTGCCGTGGAGCGCTGGCGGAACTTTCCTTTCGGTCTTTGGAGAAGCTTTTGGTTCTCATTTCGTGAGAATAGGCGGTGCGAAACGGCTGCCGCTATTAGGTATTACCCTACTGCGAACAATCGACAGAAGATGAAGACCCCCTTCTCTTACTCTCGCCGCGCCACGGGCGGTTCATCGTGGAATGTCTGGCCGGATTGGCGAGTGCCGGCACGACGAGACCTGCGAACTTGCCGGCGGCCCCGACGGCGAGAATGGTGGAATTTGTATTAGCCATAGGTTCAGTCCTTCGGTTGATTCAATTGTTCATCGTCAAGAACAGTCGGTTAAGGCTTGAGAATCTCCGTGCGATACTTCGGGAGAAGTGCGATGGTCTTCGCCATCATTTTCTCCTCAGCGGCTTTGTCGGGCTTGGGAGGCGGCGTGGTCCGACTGGCAACCGGAACGCCTACCGCAAGGAAGAATTCATCCAGCCCGGCGGGCGCGTTGATGCAAAGCAGCCGCACTGGGTGCTGGGACGCGTTGATGAAGGAATGGGGAGCGTTGGCCGGGATGTGGATGGTCTCGCCCGCTCGCACGACTTTTCTTTCGCCCCGAAAGGTGAACTCGATTTCGCCTTGAAGGATGGTGAACGATTCCTCGAAATCATGGCGATGAGGAGGTGGACCGCCGCCCGGCGGGATGTGCATGTCAATCAGACAATAACGACCGTCGGTGTCTTCGCCAGAAATCAGAATGGTGTAGGTGTCCCCTACGATTCCAATGTGGAGAAGGCTCCGATCTTTGTTGGGGTCCGCAACCGTGAGATGGCGCGAAGTATTGTCCGAAGGGATTGGTGAGACGGGTTGAGATGTGATGGAGTGGTGGTTCATAGTGTTGATTTATCCAGTTGTTATGTTTGCGGGTTGTCGTCAGTCGCCGCGCTAAGCTGGGCGAACCGCGGACAGCCACTTGGCGATTTCGCGACCGATCAGATCGGCATGATCCTCCTGAACGAAATGGCGACCGGGACCAAGCGGCACAGACTTACAAGCCTTCAGCCGGGTCTGTAGCCAAGCGGCAAGCCTTGGTGAGATCAATGCGCCGGGCTCAGCCCAGAAGAACAGCTTCGGCAGTTCGGTCTCGAGCAGCCAGGCGCGATAGGCCTCTGCCATCGCCCATACATCCGCCGGCGCACCGGCGATCGGAAGCTCGTTGGGAAATCGATAGACCGGTTCGCGAGACGCGGGATCGAGAAAAGGCTTGCGATAAGCCGTCATCTCCTCGTCGGTCAGAGTCCGCAAGACACCACCGGGCAAAACTCGTTCGATGAAACTGTTCTGGTCGATGAGGAGCTTGCGGCCTTGATCGGACCTGAAAGCGCGAAAGGCTTCGGCGCCTCCGGGATCGACATCGAGCCAAGTCGGTATCGGCCACATGAACTCCATCAATGCGAGGCCGCGGACCCGGTCTTCGTGCCGTCGCGCCCAGTCCAGGCCGAGCGCGGAGCCCCAATCGTGCAAAACCAAGACAAGGTCTGTCAGGTTGAGCGCTTCGATGAAAGCCTCGAAATAGCGGGCATGGTCCTCTACCCGATATGCGATGTCAGGCTTGTCTGACGCCCCCATGCCGATGAGATCGGGGGCGATGCAACGCGCATGCGGAGCGACCAGCGGAATGACATTGCGCCAGAGATACGAGGAAGTCGGGTTCCCATGCTGGAAAAGGACCACAGGTCCTTCC
This sequence comes from Acidobacteriaceae bacterium, assembly GCA_003140075.1. Taxonomy (GTDB): domain Bacteria; phylum Acidobacteriota; class Terriglobia; order Terriglobales; family Acidobacteriaceae; genus Sulfotelmatobacter. Next base: position 2,059 of record PLIO01000021.1, read on the forward strand.
CCGGCCTCAAGGTAAGCCATCTGCGAGCCGAGAACTTCGATGCGTTTTAGTAAGATATCCATGTTTCGATAGGTTTTCAGATGTTCGAAGATCTATTTGACTGCGTTAAATCTGAGCCGCGTCGTCTTATGTTTGATCCGCTCGCGCAAGCCTTCAGAGCTTGGACGTGGCGCACAATTTCTTCCGGGTGTTCTTCGGGAAAGAAATGCCCGCAATCTTTAAGCATGCT
>PLIO01000021.1:2356-7476 GCA_003140075.1 Acidobacteriaceae bacterium
AGCCTCTTCGGCGCCGTTGAATCCCAGGCCGAAGATGGGGAACAGCGCTCCGCCACGCTTGAGCGTGCGAAGGAAGCGAGCCGAGGTCGGACCGCCAATCGAGTCCACGACCAGATCGACGTTGCTGACGGTGTTTTCAGGCTTGCTCTTGGTGTAGTCGATGAACTCGTCCGCACCGAGCTTGCGCAGGAAGGCCTCATGGGTGCCATCGGCAACTGCAATCACGCGAGCGCCTTTCCACTTGGCCAGTTGGAGTGCAAAGTGGCCGACGCCGCCAGCGGCTCCGTTGATGAGGACAGTCTTGCCATTGAGCTCGACTGGCTGATGCTGAGCGGGCTGGATCGGATTTGGGATGTCGTGTCCCTGCTCGATCAAGAACTGCCAGGCGGTCAGCAGCGACATGGGCGCGCCCGCTGCGTGCATGTGGTCGATCCTGCCGGGCTTGATGGCAAGCTCGGACGCCGGCACGCTGACGTACTCAGCGTACGCGCGGCCGTCGACGCTGGGGAATCGCACCATCGAGTAGACCTCGTCGCCGGGCGCGAAGGCGGCCACGTCTCCAGCGACGTTCTCGACAACGCCGGAGACATCGGTTCCGAGAATCAAGGGGAAGTCCACCTTTGGCCGCCACTCGGGCGGGAGCATCTTCATGCCCTCGCGCAGGTACCAGTCGGGCGGATTGAGTCCGACAGCATGGACTCTCACGATGACCTCGCCTGGGCCGGCAACGGGCTTCGGTGCATCTTCGTATCGCAGAACATCCGGGCCACCGAACTCGTGCAGCCTGATCGCTTTCATCTTCTTGTCTCGTTCGGTATTAGTTTTCATATGTTTGTGCGTTTTGTTGGTTTCTGTTCTGTGTATTCGTCGCGCGTCATTGGAGTTTTTGAAAATTGCTGGCGCGCGCAAAAAACGCCGGCGAGGGTGACCACAGTTGCGGTGAAATGGTCTATTTGAGAAAGCTCGTCGGGGGCGTGATATCCGAAAATCGGCCAGGGCAGCCACCATCCTACGTAATAACCGAGAGCTGCTATAAGCATCACATTCCAGAGGGGCCTAATCCGGTGTCCAAGAGGTTGGAAGACGATGTACAGAATCACCAGTTCAACACCCATGGTGAGCGTAAATTCCCTGAAGGCATGGTAGTTCGTGTGCGTCGGCCCCAGCGGCAGGCGAGGCGCCTGAAAATCGGGGTTCCAAGAAAAGGCGAGCGTCTCCCAGACGCTGGGAAGTCCAATAACGACACCTAGACAAAGGAGGGTTCGACAAAGCCACATATTATGATTCCTTTGATGCAACTGTTCGTTTCAATGCCAGGGCCAAGATGTGTCGTACGACGACTTCGGGATATTCTTCCGGCAGGAAATGACCGCAATTGGAGACGACCTCGCCCTCAACGTTCTTGGCGACCAGCTTGAGCATTTTCTCCACGTTGGCGCCTAGACTCTTGTCGCCGCCGAGAGCTACCACGGGTACCGCCACCTTGTGTCCGACGAGAAGGCGAGTCAGGGGCTCCGTTTGCTCGATACTGGTAAAGGACGCCCGATAAACTCCCATGGAACCCAGCACGCCTTCTCGGCCAGAGAACGTCCGAAGCGTTTCATTAAGATCTTCCTCCGTAATGGCCTCGCGCTTCACCATGTGCAGATCGTAAAACCAAGTTAGAAACTCGCGTTCCTTTCCGACCAACAACCGCTCCGGCACTTCGGGAGCCAGGGGCAAAATCCACCACCACATGGAGCCCTCTTTCATCGCCTCCGGCGTGTAGGCAATGATCTTTTGAAGGACCGCCGAGAGCATGACTGGCCCCTCGATGTAAAGGAGGCCTGCAACTTCCTCCGGATGCTCTGCGGCATAAAGAAGCGCGGGTGGAGCACCCATGTCGTGCGCGGCGAGAATTAGCGGCTTGCCGTCGTCGAATCCGATCTGATGCACGAGTGCTCGGAATTCCTCGGCCAGCGCACGGGCGTTGTAGCCGTCTGTGCCTGCGGGCTTCTCGCTGTCGCCATAGCCGCGCATGTCCGGCACCAGCACAGCGAAACCAGCATCAGCCAGTGCGGGTGCTACTTTGCGCCAAGCGTAACCGGTGCTGAGAAATCCGTGCCAAAGCAGGACAGGCTGGCCATGTGGATCCCCGCCCAACCAATAATGGAGTCGCACCCGATTGACGGTGGCAGTATCGCTCGTAAAACCCGGAATCGAGAGTGGCGGTGTGATTTTGGTCATAATGGGTGTGTTTAAATGCGATAGGCTCGGCCAACACACATGCGCAGGTTTCATGTTTGAACTGGTTCATATTCGTGTTTTCTTACCGGCTGGGTTGCTTGATTTCCATTCGATGATGGAACGGGCTTATCATCCTTTTTCCATTCAAGAGCAGTCTCTTTTGCAAAGTCTTCATAGCGGCGGGGGACGTGACCGAGCAACGCCGTCAGCGTCTTCAGATCTCCATCGCCCGCGACGAAGCCGCGTTCGAGATAGCCCTGAAACATCATCCGGATGTCAAAGGCAGACCAGGATGGGGCCTTCTTCCGCATCTGTTCTTCGAAGGCGTCCATGTCTTCGCCGGGGTAACGAATCGTTTTGCCCAGCAGTGCGCTCCAAATTGAAGCTGCTTTGGCGCCACTCAATATCTCCGGTCCGTTAATATTGTAAGTTTTCCCGTAATGTCCCTCGGTGGTCAGCGCGATGGCAGCCGCCTCCGCAATGTCGCGCACATCCACGGCCGATATGCCGGGCGTGCCCAAAGGCATGGGATAAATGCCGGCGCCCATCAGTGGAGCTTTTAGCGAGGCATCGTTTTGGAAAAAGTAGTTGGGTCGGATAATGGTGAATGGCACGTCAAAATCGCGCAGCGCATTTTCGATGGCGACTTTCGAGGCGAAGTGAGGAACATCCTTGAATTGATCTGCCTTGAAAACGGAGTGATAAACGATGTGCTTCAGCTTGCGTTTCTTGGCGAGGCCGAAGGCGATGAGTCCCTGCGTCAATTCGTCGGGGACCACAGCGTTGAGAAGATAGAGCTTGTTTATTCCATCGAGCGCCTTGTCGATTGAGACTGGGTCGAGCAGGTCACCGACGACAGTCTCGACTGTGTGTGGTGATGTTGCGTCCTGTTTGCGCACAAGCGCGCGAACGGTCGCGTTGTGTTTGCCAAGTTCTTTGAGCACCGCAGAACCGACTTTGCCGGTGCTTCCGATTACTAGAATAGTCATCTTGTCATTCCCTGTTGTTAATTGCCTTCGAATGGGTTGACCGCAAAACGCGGTTTCATTGGAGTAAGTATATTCATGGTCGGCATCAAAACTATGGGTAGAACACCGTATATTTGATGCTTTTTTCGGTTGCGGCTTGCAGTCGGTTTGGGTATCATTGCGACCGATTTTATCATGGATCTGCGTCACTTGCGCTCATTTGTTGCCGTCGCGGAAGAACTCTCCTTCCGCCGGGCGGCCGAACGCCTGCACCTCAGCCAGCCGCCGCTCAGTCGTCAAATCAAGGCTCTGGAGGAGGAACTTGGCGTGCGGCTCCTGGAGCGTGATCGCGGCAGCCGCGTTTCTCTTACCGACGCGGGCAAATCATTTCTGGCCGATGCCCGGTTGGCGCTATCCACAGCCACTGCGGCCCGCGGCCGCGCGCAAAATGCGGCCCGCGACGCACGCGTCCAGCTAAAGCTTGGCAACATCGCCAAGCTTTCCATCCGTTTGCTGCAACATCTTCTGCCCGCCTACCGCGAGCAGTTCCCGCAAGTAGGAGTCTCACTTTTTGAGATGAATCGTCCAAAGCAGTTAACAGCCTTACGCGAGGGCCGCATTCATGCTGGCATTTTTCCCGATTTGGGCGCGCCTCTGGATCGTCGCTTCCAATCCATGTCGCTGTATACTTGTCCGATGGTGGCTGTGCTGCCCGTTGAACATGTTCTAGCCAAGGAGAGCAAAGACTTGATTAGCATCGATCGGCTCGCGGGCCTAAATTTACTGGTTGCGTCGCCGGAAACTGCACCTGGTTACGTAGAACGATTAAACATCCTCTGCGAGGCCACGAAATTCACGCCCACTACAATCCAACCGGTGGAAGGGACGGCGAACCTCCTTAGCATGGTCGCTGCTGGTTATGGAGTGGCTATCTTGCCGGAGGTAGCTGTGACTTCGTTTGTTCACACCTGCCAAACGCGGCGCCTGCGTGCCCCCGTGCCGCCTTTTCGCCTGAAGCTGCTTTGGTTGCGCGATGCCACGTCGCCACTGTTGCAAGATTTTCTTGTGGTGGCTAAACGGTTGACAAGCAAGGTGGGCGCAGTCAGCCTTTCTCGAACGTAGCTAGTCGCGCATACAAGTCGTGGACTTGTTTGACGAGTTCAGGTTTAGGCTCAATGGCTGTGGCTTCGGGCTTGGGCTCTGACTCATTCATAGTCGATTTCCGGCTAAATTTTTAGCCGTTGCGGCAAAAAATACCCGACTGGTTCGGTATGCGGTATTAGGTATTTACCCCTGTGCCCCTTTTGGGGGTCTTTACCCCATTCAAGTTTTCTGGCTTTGGCGTACGTTGCCATCGCGTCAAGACTTCGCAGGAGCTTCGCGCCATTAGGCATGAACTCTTATCAACCAAGCCAAATTAAGTTATCCCAACCTCGTCCCAATCACACCTCGTGATGAATTTATCGAACCATGCAAAAACCAGTTCTTAGCGCGAAAGAAATGCAACGCGACGAAACGGCGTTTCCGATCCTGCAAGCCGAGGAAATCGGAACAGCTCGCGAGTGTGGAAAAACGGAGCTGTGGTTCGGGCGAAAAAGTGACGAACCCTGCGCGCTGATGGTTTCTTTCAACGAAGACTCGCGAGACAGTGCTTCAGCAGCTCAAATCGTTTCTTCGCTGCAAGCGGAATCAAAAGCGAGAGACGTGGCAGTCTTCCCTCATTTCAGCGAGACATCGTATTCTGACGGCAACTCGACCGTTAGAACTAACCATCGCCCTGGGGGACGACTCGCATCCACATTTGAAACACGCCGTTTTTTCATCACCAAACCCGAATGAAGAAACAAAAAGGACTTAAAAAATGAAAATCGCCACCATCATCGCCCGGACCTTACTCGGCCTCGTCTTCGTCGCATTCGGTCTGAA
>PLIO01000057.1 GCA_003140075.1 Acidobacteriaceae bacterium
CAACCCCGCAGGCCGGCTTTCACCTGTGATGCTAGGAGAACTCCCGGTGGATTAGCAATAGGGAAACTGCAAATAGTTGGCAGATCAGTTGCAACCAAAGTAATCGGCCGGCGGATTCCCCGCTTGCAATAAGGGTCGTCTTGCTTGTGCAGGAATGGCACAAGTCGATGCGCAAAGCGCTTTTCACCAGCGCCGGAATCGCTACCACATTCGATTGCGTATGGAAAGTTGTTTCCCGTGCACAGATAGGATATACGACGCGTCGCCAGCACCACCGCCAACAATAGAATGAAGATGTATCCCGGCCCGCACCAGTCTGCCTGTTTTGCCGAAGCCCCGAGCGAAGCCGAGGGGGCTATCCCGCCTTGCGTTTTTCGTTGAGCACTTCATCCAGTGCATCCGCTAATAGATGCGCCCTCTTCTGGTAGTCGGTTGCCCCGCTCTCCTGTTTTCGTTTCAGCAGATGATACTCATCGGCAACATTCAGCGCCGCCAGCACCGCCAGTCGCACCGTGTCGATCGTATTCGTGGCCTCGGCCACCGCGCGCATCTTCGCGTCTACATATTCCGCCAGCTTCAGAATGTATTCCGGGTCCGACCCGCGGAGGTTGTACGCCTGGTCGAAAATCTCCACCCGCACGCTGGCATTTTGCGTGTCCTTCAAAGTCGAATCCTTAGCAGCCGTCGCCATAACTATCCGCCGTTGAACTCTCTCCTGCCCCTTGTCATTCCGAGCAAAGCGAGGAATCTGCTTTCAGCGTCCGCCTGCTTACTCTTTCCCTCCACCAGGAACGCTGACATCTGGCGAAGCCCAAAAGCTGGCAGCTAGATGCTCCTTAGCTCGCCCGCTCCTCCGCAATCGAATCAATTTGCTCCAGCATCTTCTCCACGCGACCGCGAATCTCTTCCCGCTCTTTCCGCAACTGCACCGCCTCCCGCCGCAACGTCACCAACTGCTCCTCGCGTTCCTCCAGTTGCTGCCGCACTCGCTGCGCATCGCGTTCGGCCGCAGCCTGCGCCTGCCGCGCCGCTTTGTACATCTCAATAGTGCGATAAATCTTTTCTTCCAGCGCCTGAAAATCGTCCGCCGGAACCTGCTCCGTCACCTGCTCCAACGCATCCAAAGCCATGATTGCACTTGTCCCCGGAAAGACTTCAAACTTTTCCGCAGTATACTCCACCTTCCTGTGGATCATGCATAGCCCATTGGTGGGTAGTGGTGCAGCTTGATTGTCATTCCGAACAAGCGTTCTTTGCGCCGTGAGGAATCTGGGCGAGCCGCGCGACGGGTCGCGCTCTTTGCGACCCATCAATCGCGCGTTTGGCTCGCTTCCTTATTCTTTCCGCCAAGCTGCACCAACGCCGCAAAAATTAGTTATAATCCCGGCATGAAACAGATAACCCTGCCCACGTTAGCCACGGTTGTCGCTTTGATTGTTTTTTCCATTCCCAGCGCAGCCAAAACCAAAGTCGAGGTCAAAGACTCCCAGGGCAAAGACGTCGGCACCATTACCTTGTCGCAGCAGGGGTCAGGGGTAGTCCTCAAGCTTCGCCTGCACGATCTTCCACCCGGCCAGCACGGCATCCACTTCCATCAGAACCCCAAGTGCGACGCTCCCGATTTCAAATCGGCCGGCCCGCATTTCAATCCCGACAGCAAGAAGCACGGACTGGAGAGTCCCGAAGGCCACCACGCCGGCGACATGGAAAACGTCGTCGTCGACGTGAAAGGCAACGCAGACGTGACGCTGGAAGATAAAGACGTCACCCTCGGCGACGGCGCCCACTCGTTGTTCAGCAACGGCGGCACCGCGATCGTCATTCACGCCAAAGCCGACGACATGAAGACCGATCCCTCGGGCAACTCCGGCGACCGCATCGCCTGCGGCGTGATCACAAAGTAAGAAGCCAGAGATGCTCATGTGGGGACAGCCGCCCTCGGCTGTCCTCCGAGCGCAGCGAGGAATCGTGTGGGGCCAGCACTCCCGCCCGCGTGCCCTTTGATCTGGTAGCAGCTTGAATCTTACGTGTAACTACGGTTTTGGGTGGTGCAGCGCTTTCAGCGCTGCGATAGAAAGCATCAATCGACGAGAGCTTAGCCCGTGAGGTTCACCTACCTCGCCCGCAACTTCTCCAACTTCTCCGCAGCCGCATCCAAAGTTTCAAGTTTCTTGCAGAATGCAAACCGCACCTGCCGCGCCCCATCCCGCGCGTCCCTATAAAAACTCGACCCCGGCACCGCCGCCACGCCAACATTTTTCACCAAATACTTCACGAACGAAACATCATCCTCAAATCCAAACGCGGAAATATCCGTCATCACGTAATACGCGCCCCGCGGACGAAAACACTTGAACCCCGCCGCTTCCAGCGCCGGAATCAAATGATCGCGCCGCACTCGATACCCCTCCGCCAGCTTCGCATAATATTCTGCCGGCAAACTCAATGCCGCCGCACCCGCCTCCTGCAGCGGCGCCGGCGCTCCTACCGTCAGGAAATCATGCACCTTGCGGATCGCATTCGTAATCTTTTCCGGCCCCACGGCCCACCCCACGCGCCATCCCGTCACGCTGTACGTCTTCGACATTCCGTTGATCGTCACAGTCCGGTCCCACATCCCTTCCAGCGACGCCATGGAAATGTGTTCGGTTCCGTCGTACAAAATGTGTTCGTAAATTTCGTCGGTAATCGCGAGCACATCGAACTCGATGCACAGATCGCGAATCAGTTCGAGTTCCGCGCGCGTGAACACTTTTCCCGTGGGGTTGTTGGGCGTATTAAGAATGATCGCCTTCGTGTGCCGATCGAACGCCGCCCGCAATTCTTTCTCATCGAAAGTCCACTCGCCGTTTCCGCTCGCCGGTGGACGCAGCTTCACAAACCGCGGCCGCGCCCCGCTCAAGACCGAATCCGGACCGTAGTTCTCATAAAACGGTTCGAAGATCGCCACCTCATCGCCCGCGTTGCAAACTGCGAGCAAAGTTGAGATCATCGCCTCGGTCGATCCGCAGCAAACCGTAATCTCTTTTTCCGGATCGACGGAAATCCCCTGCCACACGCCCATCTGCCGCGCAATCGCATTCCGCAAGCTCTTCGCGCCCCACGTGATCGCATACTGATTTATATCGGCGTCGATGGCCGCGCGTGCCGCCGCCTTGATCTCCGCCGGGGCCGAAAAATCCGGAAACCCCTGCGCCAGATTCACCGCGCCATGGAGCATCGCCTGCCGGGTCATCTCCCGGATCACCGACTCGGTAAACTGCGACACTTTATCGCTGAGAAAATATTTCTTTTGACTGGAAAGAGAGGAAATTACGTCCGCCATAGTGGCAGATTAGCACAAGAAAGAAGACTGAAACCACGCAGCCGCGACACGAACGCCTTTACGAAAGCGAGCTGCCATCGTCCACGGAGTTGACGAATCGATGACAGCGTCAGCTCCCATAAGACGGAGATAAAGCGGGGCGTCGCGTATTTAAAGACGCCGCCCCACTCCGTAACAAGCCAAAAGCCGAGAGCCGAAGGCTAAACGCCAACCTACGCCAGCGCGCCCTTGGCCTGTTCCGTGAGAGACTTGAAAGCCGCCGCATCCCGCACCGCCAGGTCGGCCAGAATCTTGCGGTCCAGTTCCACTCCGGCCACCTTCAACCCGTGAATGAACTGGTTGTAACTCAACCCGTTCAGCTTGGCCGCCGCGCCGATGCGCACGATCCACAGCGAGCGATACTGCCGCTTCCGCTGCTTCCGTCCGCTGTATGCGAACTTGAGGGCGCGGTCGACGGCTTCTTTGGCGGAGCGGTGGAGTTTCGATTTGGTGAGGAAGTACCCACTGGCGCGGTCTAGTATTTTTTTGCGCTTGGCGCGGCGTTTGGTTCCGCGTTTTACACGTGGCATGGTTTTCTCCTTTTTGCTTTCTATGTACTGGCGGCTGGAGGCAAGGACGATTCGCCGTGGCGATCACTGGCCTCTTCACGCGCCTGCGGGCTCGAGGTCAACCCGCTGCGGACCTTCGGTCCGCACTTCCTTCGTGAATCCACGAAGGAAAAACTCTTACTGATAGGGAATCATTCGCTTTACTTTGCGGACGTCGCCGTCGCTGACCAGCGTGGCTGTGCCCAGTTTGCGTTTGCGCTTGTGGGCTTTGGAAGTCAGCATGTGGCGCAGGCCGGAATGTCCGCGCTTCACTTTGCCGGTTGCGGTTTTCTTGAAGCGCTTGGATGCGCCTTTGTGCGATTTCAATTTCGGCATAGATCCTCTTCGTTAGCTGCCGGCGGCCAGTTGCCGGCTGCCAGTTCTCATCGTTTACTGCTTGCTGCTCCGTTGTCTCTTAATCGGCGGCAGTTTAACTAAGGAAGCGAGCCAAACGCGCGATTATTGCGTCGCAAAGAACGCGACGCTTCGCGCGGCTCGCCCAGATCCTTCGCTGCGCAAAGAACGCTTGCTCAGGATGACAATGAATTATGCTGCTGCCCGTCTCGTTTCTTGCAAAAGATCAGGCTTGCGGAACCGGGTCCGGAACTTCGACGGCTGCGGCGGGCGCGGGCTGCTCTTCCTTTTTCTCCGGCGCCAGCTTGGCTTGCGCCAGCTTTTCCTGCAGCATTTTTTCCTTCTGCTCCGCCTTCGCTTTTTGCTTGGCTTCCTTTTCTCTTTCTTTCTCGCGCTCGACCGCCGACTTCTTCGGAGCCAGAATCGCGTGCAGCGTGTTGCCTTCCTGCCGCGGACGGAACTCCACGATGCTCTGCGGTTCCACGTCCTTGATCAACCGCTCCAGGATTTGCCTGCCTAAACCGGTGCGGGTCATTTCGCGGCCTCGGAAGAAGATGGTTGCCTTTACCTTGTCTCCTTCATCGAGAAAGCGGAGCACGTGATTCTTTTTCGTATCGTAATCGTGGTCGTCCACATTGATGCGGAACTTGACCTCTTTTACGGTGATCGTCTTCTGGTGCTTCTTGGCCTCGCGCTCTTTTTTTTCCTGCTGGTAGAGATATTTCCCGTAGTCCATGATGCGGCACACGGGAGGCTGCGCGGTGGGCGAAATCTCGACCAGATCCAGGTTCTTGCTGCGGGCCAACTTGAGCGCTTCGAAGGGAGGCATGACACCGACCTGTTCACCTTCGTCTCCGATTACGCGAATCTCGCGGGCACGAATACGGTCATTGGTTCGGATAAAACGTTTGTCGATACAGGCCTCCGCGCACTAAGCGACTGGGAATAAGGGATTATAACATGGTGGGGTTGGGTAGGATGGCTGAGACGCAAGCTCTGGTACTGGCTCAGTTTGAATAAATCGCCATTTGAGGTTGGCATGACGATTGGCAGTGTGGTTGTAGCGTGCCTCAAACACGGTGTGCTTTGGGAGATTCCTCGGCCCGCTGGTGAAAACGCGGGCCTTCGGAATGACGCCAGAAACTAGAACCGCTGGATTTTAAAACCTGCACCGATGCTGGTCTTTGTAGCTGCTTTGAAGCGTCTTCTATGTGGAGTATACTGTGGAATAGATTCCACATATGCAAATCGTGCAAATCGTGCTGGATAAAAAGCTATTACACGCCGCCGACCAGGCCGCGAAGCGCACTCGGCGAAACCGGTCCGCTTTGGTGCGCGACGCCTTGCGGGAACATCTCCGCCGGTTGGAACTGCGAGCCAGTGAAGAGCGCGACCGCCAGGGCTACTTGCGACATTCGCAAGCCGACGCGGAAGCGCGGAGTTGGGAATCGGAGGCCACGTGGCCGGGAGAATAGCCCGAGGCCGGATTGCTCGAGGTGAGGTTCGGCTCTACCAGTTTGCCTCGCCCGATAAAAAACGGCCCGTCCTCGTGCTCACCCGCGACAGCGCTATCGCGTATTTATCCACGGTCACGGTTGCGCCGGTCACTTCCACGATTCGTGGCGTGCCGTCGGAAGTGGTGCTGAATGAGGAGGACGGGATGAAAGCCCCGTGCGCGGTGAACCTGCACAACGCAGTCACGGTGTCGCAAGAGCGCCTGGGGAAACGTGTGGCCCAGCTTAGCTCCGCACGAATGAGTGAGGTGTGTGCTGCTCTGCGCTTCTCTCTGGGTTGCGATTCAAACTAGTTAGTGGGAACGTTCCGTCTGCCCGGGAGTTTTCCGTCCCCGAATCTCCCGAATTTCCGTCCAACAGCAGCCATGAGTTAGGGTCTTCCCTGCGCCTTCTTGCGCGTCGTCGGAAAGCTGACTTGCCAACAGCGGTCTACGGATGCCACATCTTTAAAATTGTCGCCGAACTTCGGGTCCAGCAGGCAGGTCAAGAGCGTTTTGCGTAACAACTTTTCTAGCTTGTAGTAAAGAGGCACATGTTCCTTCTCGGGTAGAACATTCGCGAGCTGAAACAGAAACTTCTGCGCATGGGCCAACTCCGAACGAAGAGTGTAGGCATCGTGCAATTCTTTCTCGGAGATGCTGTCCCCAAATTGGCTCGAAAGCTGGCCCACGCGCTCGACAAACTGCATCCGTGACTTGTTGTCTCCGGTGTTCATCAACGCCTCGAAGGCGGAGACGATGAAAACCCACTTAACGTCTAGATAGTAGGAGCGCAGCGCGGTCTCGTGATTCCAATATGCACGGCGGATGCGCTGGTACATATCAACCGTTAGCCACGGCACCAGCTTCAATAATATCTTGCCGTCGTCGACTGAAAGCCAGTCTCTGCGTCCATCTATGAGCGAAATGTCCTGGCTCACACCGAAGAAGCGCACCGCCTCAATCGGGGAGTTCGGGTCTCCGTAACGGAAGATGCGTGCGCTATATCTGCCTCCGGTGCTGGTCGGATGCACTAGACGTGACAGCGCAATGAGGCCCGCAAGCGGTGACATCCCTTCATATTTAGTCTTCTCGCCGCTTGGCACGCGCCTGACAAAGGCGTACAAATGTCCGTCGTAGCCTTCGTCGGGGATATTGTATTGAGCGGGGCTGCAGGCAGCCTGGACCTTTCTGCCGGTCTCTGCGTCAAATCGTTCCATCCAGATGTCGTCAGTAATACGGAACGGTGGCTGCCCTGCCTCCACTATTGCGCGAGTGCCGGCCTTCACCTCGGCGCGCGAAGGGCCGAGCGACATGTGCAGCACTACATAGCAGGCTTCAAGCGCTCGCGAGTTCATCGAACACTCCATGAATCTCCGGTCCCGAACCCCAAAAGGCCCTCACCTATGGACGCGTCGCATCCACAAATGGGGGCCCTTTGGCGGAGAGGAAGGGATTCGAACCCCTGGCACCCTTGCGGGCGCGGCTGGGTTTCAGCCAGCTGTCTTAAGCCACTCGACCACCTCTGCTGAAATGCCTGCGGCACCTCAGCACAAGTGGTGCTCTAATTTTACGCTCTTTAGGATAGCGGGCGTGAGCTGCAGTCGGCGCCAGAACGAGGTACGGGGGGCCCACTTGCGGCACGCATGAATGCGTGCCCTGGTACGAATCGTGCTTGCCGTTAGCGACACGCAGTCATGCCGGAGCATGTTCGCCTCCTGCTCAGCCGACCGCAGGATTCAGGAGCCTGCTGTGCCGTCTACGTCCAAGCATTCTCACGATGCCGACTGCGCGGGAGAGAATTCCCTGAGGCATCATAGGAGGCACCAGCAGTGCAGGGGTCCCTTCGGCTTCGCTCGGGGCAGGCTCTTCGACTTCGCCGACCGATTCGCGTTGCGAATCGGTTGGCTGCGCTCAAGATGACAATCCATCAAAGCGACCGCCGGGGAGCCCGTTAATTTTCTGGGCGCTTTACGCGGCGCTGAAGCGCCGCTCTATCATGGTGCTTGCAATGGGCGGGCGGGTGCTTTCCGTGGCTCGCTGGGCTTCGCCCTAGCGTGACAGCCGAGGCGGCTGTCCCCACATGGTTCGTTCCTTCCCCCAAGGCTTTTTATTGGTTCCCGGAAAATCTTGTCAATAGGGAGGAATTACACGGTTGGAGGTATGTGATGGCAGGGAAAGGGGAAATATTCTGGGCGAATGTGTCCCATTGGGTATTTGCCGGTTGATATACTGGAGATATAGGGTAAAAATTCGGGGAAGAAACGGAAGGCGCGGGCCAGGGGTGAACCTGGGCCGCGTTTTGTGCTTGGGAGGGCGGGTTGCGATGGGGCAGAGAGGGGCTCAGTTTAAGACGGCGAAGGAGCGGGGGGAGTGGGCGGAGGTTCGGTTTTTGGCGCGGGCGATGGAGCAGCGGTTTCGGGTGGCGAAGCTGTGGGGAGATTCGGCTCCGTATGACTTGATGGTGGAGCAGGAGGGGCGGGCGTTTCGGGTGCAGGTGAAGTCGACGATGAGGCGGAAGAAGGGAGAGGCGTATCCGTGCCACATGCCGGTGGGGAAGAGGCTGGTGCATGTGCTGGAGGAGATCGATTTTGTGGCGGCGTATATCATCCCGCTGGATTTGTGGTACATCATTCCGGCGGGGGTGGTGGCGCTGAGAAAAGGAAGCATTTGGCTGGCGCCGTGGAGACGGCAGAGCAAGTATGAACGATATCTGGAGGCGTGGCATTTGCTGCGGCGGTGGAGACGGGAGAGGAAGTTGCCGGTTAAAGGCCGCGAAACAATAGTTCCTCGAGGGCCATCCGGCGCACTTGCCAGAATTCGCGCTCCTCGCCGTTAATGCTCAGTCTGCATTTGCCGTGATCGTCGAAGGCCACGGTGACTTCAAACATCGGGCTGCCGACGCCATCGCGCACTGCGATCGCGTGCTCGGAGAGGCTGAAGGCTACTGAGCGGCGGACCTCTTTGGCGGCCAGGAGCACGGTAAAGCCGCCGTCGTTCTCCTTCACGGAAAACTCATACGGAGAATTGTTGGGGCGCAGGGCGTTGCGAGTCTTGGCATCCTCTTCCACCTGCAATCTGAGCGTCTTGAATACGTTGGGTAGAGAGCACGAGGAACGGGCGGTTACCCAATCGAATTTGGGTTGGTCCTTATTTGCTTGATCGTTCGGTTTGTCGTTCGCTTTGTCGTTGTCGCTCAAGCTAATCTGATCCTCCCCGGAGATTGGACTCTGAATCGGCGTAGATAGAATGTTGGCTCCATTCAGAGAAACAGTAAAAATCTGAACTTCATGGCCTTATACCCTCCGCCGATTCTCTGCCACTGTTCGTCTTCGATAGTCCGATCTGGACGGGCGGAATGCTCCGACCGTGTGAAAGAGGCTACATGCCCCGGCAATTGATATGCTACAGTTTGCAGATTGGTATAGCTGGTCAAAACTGCTCGGTAAGGCTTTGCACCACGGAGGCACGGAGACCCGGAGAAAATCACCAATTGTTTGTCTGCTGGGAAAATTCACTTCGCATCCCCGGGAACGCTTTTGGCATCTGAATACCATGTCGTTCAAGGCGAAGTCTGGGGCGCAGTTCTCTGGTACCAACCGCGCGCCCGCGGAGCCGATGCCGGCGCCGATCAAAGAGCCGCCGAACCCTGCGGAGAATCCGGACGCGCCGGTGCGCGAGCCCGATCCTGAAGAGCCAGGACAGATCTGACACTGCGGATGCCTGCCTTGCGCGGGTGCTTGACTGTCTTCCAGGCGCATGTCACACTCCTAATACACATATGGCAGGCACACATAGGGCGCACATTCTGATTCCCGGAGATTTGCTGCGGGAGATCGACGGGTTGGTAGGGCCGCGCGGCCGCAGCGCGTTCTTGCTGGAGACGGCCCGCCAGGAAGTTCAGCGCCGCAAGCTGTTGCGGTTTCTGGAGGGCGAGCATCCCGCGTGGAGCGCACAAGATCATCCGGAGCTAGCCGGCGGGACGGCAGCCTGGGTGCGGCAACTGCGCCGGCAGGGCGAGAGGCGGGTAGACGGTGAGACCCGCTCGGGAAGATTGCGAAAGCGGCCCTCGGGCCTGACGCGGCGATCCTCTATCAAACCACGCCGATCCAAGTGAGCTTCGCGAATGCATCTGCTGCTCGACTCCTCGGTGCTGATTGACGCTTTGCGGTTGCGGCGCGGGCGGCGGCAGTGGCTGGCCGAACTGGTTCGCGCGGGACATTCGCTGTCGACTTCCGCCCTGAATCTCGCGGAAGTTTATGGCGGCATGCGGCTCCATGAGGAAGAGCGGACGAAGGCTTTTCTGGGCGCGCTGGAATGTCACGAAATCACGGCCAGCGTTGCCGAGATGGCAGGCAAGCTGAAGAGCCAGTGGGCGCGGCAGGGGCGCACGCTCACGCTCGCGGATACGATAGTCGCCGCAGTGGCTCTGGAGCAGGGTTGCGCGCTCGCCACCGATAATCGCAAAGACTTTCCTATGCCCCGGTTGCGTTTGTATGAGATGCCGGAGGAGTAGATCAGAGGCGGGCGAGCCATGCGCCGGTACTGCTTCAGTTTGAAAGGAGCGGCCGTGTAGGCAAAGGAGATCCCCTTCGGCAAGCTCAGGGCAGGCTTGGCGGCTGTCCCTACGCGAGCATTCCCGCGAGCGCGCCGTCTTCCACTCGCTCGATGTGGGCGCGGATCCAGTGGTTGGGCTCGTGGCGTCCTTTGAGATGGAGCTTCTGGTAATTGTCGGTGAGGGCTTCGGTGCGTTCTCCATCGGGGCCATCGTGAGCGACATTGAGCGTGATGGCTTCGAGCGCCTTTCCGATGAACGACTGCAGGAAGGCGAGCTTTTTTTCGGCGGCGAGATCGCGCAGGATGCGGTTGCGCTCGCGGGCGACGTGCACGGGAACTTGATTGGGCAGGGCAGCGGCCGGTGTGCCGGGGCGCGCGGAGTAGGTGAAGACGTGCAGGTAGGTGAAGGGCAAGTCTTCAATGAGGCGGCGAGTGGCTTCGAATTCGGAGTCGGTCTCGCCGGGGAAGCCGGCCATGACGTCGGCGCCGATGGCGGCGGTGGGCATGGCGGCGCGAATTTTTTCGATCTTCTCGCGATAGTGCCAGGGGCGATACTTGCGATGCATGCGGCGCAACACAGCGTCACTGCCGGACTGCAGAGGCACGTGCGCGTGTTTCGCGATGCGGGGCGAGGAGGCAACGAGAGAGATGAGTTCGGAGGTCCAGTCCATGGGCTCGACGGAGGAGATGCGGAGTTTTTCGAGCTGGGTTTCGGCGAGGATGGCGCGGATGAGAAACTCGAGTCGTTGGTCGTTGGCCGTTAGCCGTTGGTCATTCAGCTGACGACAGTCGATGAAAGCTGTTCTTAGCCTGCCCTGAGCCGGAAGGCGAAGGGGCTGAGAGCCGATCACCAGGTCGCGTCCCCAGCGGCCGAGGTTGATGCCGCTGATCACGACTTCGCGGTAGCCTGCGGCGACCAGGGTGTTCACTTCGCGCACGATTTGCGGTAAGGATAGCGACCGGCTGTGGCCGCGGACGCTGGGGATCACGCAGAAAGAGCAGCGGTTGTCGCAGCCGTCCTGCACTTTGAGGTTGGGACGGGTGCGGGCATTTTCTGAGAGTTCGCCGACGGACTCGAAGACGGGGGCGGCGAGGAGTTCGGTGTGGGCGAAGATGTCGGAGACGAAGAGGCGGGCTTCGGGCTTCGGCTTCCGGCTCTCGGCGGTGAGGCTTGTGAGGGGAACGAATGCCGTTGGCTGAGCGGCTGAAGCCGCGACTAAATTGGCGGGGTCTACGGCAGCGCTGGAAGCGCTGCGCCACCCCAAATCCGAGAGAATCGGCAAAGCGAGCTCGACTAGTTGGTGTTTGTGGGAGTTGCCGATCACGGCGGTGACGCCGGGCAGGGCGGCGATTTCTTCGGGGGCGCGCTGGGCATAGCATCCGGTGACGATGATTCTTGCCAGGGGATTTTGGCGCTGCACGCGGCGGATGGCGGCGCGAGCGTCCTGATCGGCGGAATTGGTGACGGTGCAAGTGTTGAGTACGACGAAATCGGCCTGCGCGGCGGAGACTGGAGACAGACCGCGGGATTCGAACTGATGTTCGATGGCGGCGCCATCGGCCTGAGTGGCTCGGCATCCGAAATTTTCGACGTGGTAGGTGGGCACGGATTCATGGTAGCGCATGTGCGGGGGCGAGTGGTGGATTTGAGGGCGGCAATGGCCGGACTGAAGCCTGGCGGACAGCCGAGGTCTGTCCCCAGATGGGCTGTCGCGGAAAGAGCACACTACCGCTACTGCTGAAAGACTAATGCGCCTTCAGCAGCGCAGGGAACCGCGCGGGGTCAGGCGGTGGCGACGGATTTCTTCTGCGTGAAGCATTCGCGGCAGAAGATGGGCCGGCCCTGCGTGGGGCGGAAGGGGACGGTGGTCTCCTTGCCACACTGGGAGCAGGTGGCCCGAGTCTCGACGCGGGTGTAGTGGTGGGCGTCGCGGGGAGGGGGTGCGGTGAGAACGGCTACACGCTTGGACTTGCAGGTCTTACAGCGTTTGGGCTCATTCTTGAATTGTTTGTCGTAGAAAAAGAGTTGTTCCCCGGCGGTAAAGACGAAGTCGGCGCCGCAGTCGATGCAGGTCAGTACCTTGTCCTGAAATTCCATTGAGGATGGCTCCCTTGTGGGTAGCAGGTCAGTTTGACAAGGAAGCGAGCCAAACGCGCGATTCGTGTGTCGCAAAGAACCCTTCGGCTTGGCTTAGGGCAGGTTGCGACACGTCGCGCGGGCTCGCCCATATCCCTTCGCGGCGCTCAGGGCAGGCTCCTCGCTGCGCAAGAAACGCTTGCTCGGGATGACAGACTGAACCGCTGGTCCCTTGTGCCCGTGGTGCGCTCACCACACGCGGGGAAGGCGGTGGCACAGAGCAAACACAGGATGTGTACATCCCCCTCAAACAACCCCTGGACTCGGCCCGCCACGCACCTGGAACGGAGCGTGGATACAGACTATGTCGCCTAGATGCCGAACGAACGATGAGTTTTTGAACGATCCCTAATGCAACTCTGCGTGGTGGGGGCCAACAGAGCAGGGCCGCCCCGGGAAGGGGGCGACCCTTTACTGCTTCAGTCTTGCTCCTTCAATCCTGCTCCTTGCGAACTTTCTTACGAGCGCGCTTGCGAGCGAGCGCGGCTTTTACACGTTTCTTCTCACCGGGCTTCAGATAAAAGGAGTGGCGCTTGACCTCCTTGATAATGTCTTCCTGCTGCACCTTGCGCTTGAAACGGCGAAGCGCGTTCTCGAGGGACTCACCCTCTTGCAGTCGAATTTCCGCCAAACAGACACACCCCCAGACCCGTCCCGGTAGGACCGCTACTACGTTACTAGGACCGGATAGTTATTGCAAGGATTGGACCGGAAGTCAAGAGGGGGTTGGAAGTTTCTTTAGAAATAGGCCCAGAAGAAATAGAACGGGAACGGGGATATATGGGGATGCGACTAACGAATTGCACGGTTTTTGCCGATGAAAAGTAGGGACGGGTCCGTTCGATGGCTGCCGTGACTTTTTCGAGCAAAGCGATTGTGGCATGTGTGGCGATGATCGTGCTTGGCATTGGGGTGGTCTCTTTTCGAGGCGCGGTGAAGGAGGCGCGGGATCTAGGATGGGTGGCGCACACGCATCTTGTCCTGGAGAAGCTGCAGGCGGTTCTGATCGACATTGGCCAGGCAGAGGCAGGCGAGCGAGGTTACCTGCTTACGGGGAAGGATTGGTACGTGGGGGAATACGATGCCGATCTCAATCAGGTGGGCCAAGACCTGAAAGAACTGCGGGATCTGACCTCCGACAATCCGAGGCAGCAGGAAGCGATCCAGAGGCTGATGCCGATTGTTGAAGCCCGACTGACGGAACTGAGTGAAGGAATTAAGGTTCAGAAACAGACCGGATCGGCGGCTCAGCTAGAAGGGAGAGGCGGAACGGACGGTGGGGGATTCATGGGCGGGATTCGGGCGCAGATCGGGGAGATGAGGTCGACCGAAGGGCAATTGTTAGTGGACCGATTGGAGACGGCGAGGACTGGGACGGAAAAGCTGGAGGCCGTCATTGTTGTTGGAAACGTCCTGGCGATTATCATTCTGTTTTGTTGGTGGCGGGTTTTGTGACGGACCGGACACACGTGAAGCGCAGCTTGAAAAGGAGTGAATCCGGAAGGCCCTTTGTGGGGAAAGGGTGATTTAGTTCAACTTGAGGCGAAGGGTTTGGGCAAGCTTCCGCTGGTGCTGGTCGAAGGTGTAGAGGTAATCTGCGTCCAGTTCGGTTCGGGCTCGGGGTGGGTTTAGGGATGCTTCGATCCTACTTCGCTCAGCATGAACAGGAGGGCTGAAAATCCTTGGGCGACTGAGAGCGTGAAACCCACCCTTGCGCAAAGAACGCGCAAGAGTGGGGCACCCACTTCTGCGGCGGTGCAAGCTAAAAGATGAATTTCAGGCCGAGTTGGATTTGGCGGGGGGCGAAGGCGGCGGTGGGTTTCAGGAAACTTTGCGTGGGTTGCTGGTAGTAGGCGGGATAGGGAGTGCCGTTGACGTAGACGGTATATGCGGTGAAGGTGGTGGCTTCGGCGGTGAGGCCGTCGGAGGTGATTTCGACGCGCTGGTTGTCGCGGTTGAAGAGGTTGAAGGAATCGGCGGTGAACTCGAGCCGGTCGGCGTGGGCGATGTGAATTTTGCGAACGAGGCGGAGATCGGTGGAGGCGTAGTCGGGGCCGGTGAATCCGTTGCGGCTGTAGCCGGGGAGACGGTCGTTGTCGTAGTTGCCGTCCTGGTTGGGGTCGCCGGTGACGGTGGCGTTGACGGGGCGTCCGCTGCCGGCGGTGACGACGCTGGAAATTTTCCAGTCGTTGAAGAGGTGGCCGAGAAGTTGGTGTTCGCGATGGAAGGGACGAGGCTCGACGGAGAAAGCGCCTTCGAAGCGATTGCGCTGGTCGGTGACGCTGGGGCCGCGCTCGGCGTTGGGCTGGTAGGCGTTTTGCACGGTGGCGGGTTCGCCGGCGACGAGGGCGTCCTGGCCGTCATCGATGGCATGAGCGTAGGTATAGGCGAGACGGAGATAAGTGCCGCGGGCCATGCGGCGGTTGATGGAGAGAGTTACGCCGTTGTAGACGCTGGAGGCGGCGCTTTGGAATTCGTCGATGGAGCCGAGTTGGGCGATGGGGCGGCCGAGAGGATTGATGCAGGGCGGGAATGGGCACGTGAGCGATTGGGTGTACTGCCAGGTCGCGAAGGAATCGACGGTGTAGTATCCGCCCTGAAAAATTGAGCCGGTGGAATCGAACAGCGGGTAGGTAAGCGCAGTCGGCGGCGGGAGATTTACGTCGAGGGCGCGGATGAGATGTTCGCCGTGGACGTAGAGATAGGAGATGGCGACGGTGGTGTGGCCGGCGACTTCGCGCTCGAGGGTGAGGCTGGTTTGCTGCACGCGCGGGGTGACGAAGTTGGGAGCGAAGGCGGAAACATCGTTGGTGACGCCCTGGGTGAATCCGGTGGGCAGGCGGCAGGGGGCCGTGGTGGTGAGCGGGCAGCTCACAATCGGATTGGGATACACGGGAAAAACTTGATTGTCGTAGTAGTTGGAATTGTCGAGAAAGATTTGCGCATCGGTGATGCCGTTTTCGGTGGCGATGGCGGAGTTGTAGATCTGAGGAATGCGGACGTAGAAGATCCCATAGCCGGCGCGGATGACGAGCGGGCGGGTCTTGCCGAGGGAATAAGCGAATCCGGCGCGCGGGCCGAAGTTGTGAGGATCGAAGGGAACTTTGCCGGAGGGCGGGAATAGAGGATTGGATTGGAGTCCGGCAGTGGTGAAGGTTTGGAGATCCCAGCGAACGCCGAGGTTGAGGGCGAGACGGCTGGTGGCGCGGATCGTATCCTGGGCGAAGGCGGCGTAGTCGTTGCTGTTGGGGTTGGAGGAATCTGCGCCGAAGTTCTGCAGGTAGTATTTCGGCACGGCGTGGGCGTAGGCGCGGAGCGGGGTGAGTGGGAGCCCGGCTTCCATGGGCGCGAAGGTGAAGGGATCGACTTTGATGGGATCGAAGATGTATTCGCCGCTCTGCTGGCTGGGGAAATAGTCGTAGAGCCAGGTGATGAGGGAATCGCCGCCGAATTTGAAAGAGTGGTGGCTGGTATCGAGGCTGAGAGTTTCGGCGAGCTGGCCGCGATGTTCGCGAGTGGCGCGCGGGAGCAGATCGGAGCGACCGATGCCGTCGATGATGTCGGTGACTTTGATCAGCGTGTCGGTGGTATTGGTGTAGGACTGTTGCAGGTCACGGGAGAACTGGGCGCGGAGATGGCTGATGAGGCGCGGGGTGAGGCTTGAGGTGAGCGAGACGGAACCGGTTTCGGTGGAAACGGTTTCTTCGCCGTTATCGGAGATGGAATCGTAGGTGACGGGACTGGCGGGATCGAGGAAGACATTGTTCGATCCCCAGTAGCGGGAAGAGTTGAAGCGGATGGCGAGTTGATTGCGCGGGGAGAGATTGATATCGAGCTTGGCGTGAGAGGCGTTGCCGATTTGGGCTGCGGGATAGGAGCCGGCGAGCGCGGTGAGTTGAGCTGCGGCGGCAAAGACGAGGGCCTGGTCGCTGGCTTCGTAATCGCCGGGAGAGTAAGGTCCGGTGCCGGCTTGAGGAACGACTTGCATGGAGCCGTCGAGGAATTCGACGACGTCGGGAACGTGGAAGTAGTGCTGATCGAAGCCGGCGAAGAAAAAGATTTTGTTTTTCTTGAGCGGACCGCCGAGAGTGGCTCCGCCTTGCTGCTGGTCGCTGTGGGGCTTGAAGGTCATGAAGGGAGTAGCCGCGCCGCCGAAGCCGCTATCGCGGATGTAATAGAGACCGGTGCCGTGCCAGTGATTGGAGCCGGACTTGGTGATGACGTTGACGACCGCGCCGCCGGCGCGTCCTTGCTCAGCGCCGTAGGAATTGGAGGAGACGCGGAACTCCTGCACGACTTCGTTGGAGAACTGGTAAGGGGCGCGATAAAGGCCGCGGGCCTGGGCGAAGAATGCGTTGTTGAAGTCGCCTCCGTCGACTAGGAAGCTGTTCTGGAATCCGCGCAGGCCGCCGAAAGAGAGATCGCCGTTGGTGGCGGAGGTGAGGCTGCGGGGGTCTTGCGTGACGCCGGGCGACAGCAGCATGAGATCGGAGAAGCGGCGGCCGTTGATGGGGAGATCGGCGATGGCGCGTTCGTCGATAAGCGTTGAGACGGCGCTGGTTTTAGTGTCGACGAGTTGAGGGCCGCTGGAAACGGTGATGCTTTCCTGAGGGCCGGCGACGGAGAGATGGAATTCGAGTTCGGCGGCGCCGCCGACGTCGACATGGAGCGGGGGCGTGACTTGCGGCGACATGCCTTGAGCGACGGCGCGGGCGGAGTAGTCGCCGGGAGGCAGAAGGTCTATCGAGAAGCGGCCTTCGGCGTCGGAGGTGGTGGAGTAACGCGCGCCGGTAGCGGAGTTGACGGCGACGATGGAGGCCTGTGCGATATGAGCTCCGGCGGGATCGAGGACCGTGCCGTGAATTGCGCCGGTGGCGGCGTCCTGGGCGAAGGCGGGAGCGGCCAGCAATAAGGAGCAAGTGTAGCTAATGAGGAGCGAGGCGCGTAGCATCGAGTCCCACCTTTTAATTTGGGATGAGGCTCGGAGGCTTGAGTCCCGCGCGGACTACCGGAGGCGCGCGGGGGTTGGGAAACCAAGTTCCTTATAACATGAGGGGGATACTGTTGGCGGTGACCGGGCTACGTTCTTTTCGGAACGGTTTCCCGGAGTGGGACGCGGTCGCCGCCAACTTTGAAGTTCGAATCACGATTGAGGCTGTTTAATTCATTTCCTCCGGACGACGCCAGATGGCAAGGCCGGGCGCACCTAAAGCCAGCATTCCAAGACTGGCAGGTTGGGGAACGGAAGGAACCGTGGGGCCTGAAGCATCTGTCTTCTGAGCGCCTTTGGTAGCTCCTGTCTGGATAGCAGTGTTGGGGACGTTTTCGAAAGCGTAGCCGGTGACGGTGGGGGGCCCTCCGAGGGTGACGTGAGCCCAGCCGTAAAAGGTCTCGCCATTGACGACAAACTTCAGGCCAAGAAACCCGCCTTTGTTGCCGCGCCAAGGGCAGTGCAGAGTTCCGGGATTGCCGTAGGTGCCGAAAATCGAGGACATGGGGAGGACAGCGGACTGGAAGTTCTTGCCCGGACCGACTTGGCGATCCGGGTCCAGTTCCGCGGCGCATGCCGCTCCAGTGAAGCTGGTGATGGCCCCGATCGCGTTTCCCGGCTGCGCCGGCTGCACCCAGAAAAAGTGACCATACGTACCCTCAGGAGGGCGAGCGCCGACACGGGCGTCGCCAGACTGGACGAAATTATAGAAGCTGAAGTCGGGGACGCCGTCATGGTTAAGGTCGATCTGGACGGCAGGGCCATTTGCTGTAATGGGAATGTCCGACGGGGTGTAAACAATTTTTGCCTCAGCGGGTTGAGCCAAGGCGAGCGCTCCGACGCCCGCGGCCGTGGCTGCGGTCGCGTAGCCGAGCAGATGCTGGTCCAAGCGGGCAGAGAGATGGGTGAGAGAGCGGGCAAGTGACCGATTACGGCTTGTGGCGCGTGCCATGAGGGATCTCCTTTAAGCTCGATTGTGGGAACGAACTGAACGAACCGGGGCCGGAAAATCGCAGGAATTTTACTGCAAGATGGGCGGGCTGTCAATGTGAGGAATGCTGCATTGTGGCGTATTCGATTGAAGGGTAGTTCGGAGCGGGTCCTGAGTAAGGCGCGCACGAAATAGATCGGGAGATCTGCTAATCGGCGGTTTTAAACATCAACCGATCACCCGATGCTTTCAGTACGCCTTGGCAGGGCTGGTTTCGTTATGCGACGCTGAGGGGCGGCCCTGCCAAGCTGTGTGTTCGGATAATTCGAGGAGTTGTTAGTTCATTTCTTCCGGCCGGCGCCAGATGGCAATGCCGCGCGCACCTAAAGCCAGCATTCCAAGACTGGCAGGTTGAGGCGTTGGAAGCGCTGGCGGGCGTGAAGCGTCGGAACGCTCATCCGGTCCGCGCGTGGCTCCAGTCAGGATGGTCGTGTTGGGAACATCTTCATAGGCGTATCCCCTGAGAGCTGGGACGCTGCCGAGTGTGATGTAGGCCCAGCCATAAAAGGTTTGGCCTTCGACGACGAACTTCAGTCCAAGAAATCCGCCCTTGTTGCCCTGCCAGGGGCAGTTCACGGTTCCGGGGCTGGTGTAGTCACCGGCAACGTCAAACAGAGGGATCACACCCTGTTGAAAGTTCTTGCCGGGGCCGACCCTGCGTTCGGGCCCCAGTTCGGCGGCGCAGGTTTGCTTGGTAAAACTGGTGATGGCCCCAACCGAGTTCCCGGGCTGCACGGCGTAGATGTTGAGAAAACGGGCGGAGGACCCCTCCGGGGGGCGCGCATCGCCGCGTGCGCCTCCGCGCGCAGCGTCGAAACCTTCACCGTTAAAGAAGCTGAAGTCGGCGATGCCGTCGTGATTGAGATCAAGCTGGACGGCCGGGCCGTTCACTGTAATGGGAATGTTCGATGGGGTGTAAACGATTTTTGCTTCGGCCGGTTGCGCCAGGGCAAGCAATCCAACCCCAGCCGCGCCAGCCGCGACGGCATAGCCCATCAGGCCTTTGTCCAAGTCGGGTGAGAGGTGGGTAGGGGGACGAGTCGGGGCGAGACTGCGGTTGCTGTCTTCGCTGGATGTCATCTTTAATGTTCTCCTGTGAAACTCGATGTTGCGAAGTGAACGACGCGCAGGCTTGGGGGGTGGCCGGAACTGTACTGTAGTTTCTGCCCGCTGTCAATGTGAAGAATCTTGCAACTGCGGCGCACGCGGGGACGGTTCCGAAGAGGACAATGGGAAGGCGGCGGTAGTTGGATATGAGTAAGGCGCGGCGAAAAAATAGATCGGGAGATTTGGTGATCGGGCGATCGGGCGATTTGAAAATCACCCGATCACCCGATACGCAATCTCCCGATCTTTTCAGTGCGCCCCCACCCGGGCTGTTTTAGTTGACGGTGACGGTTACTGGGGCGGTCTGAGTTAGTGAGCCAGATGTGCCGGTGACCATGACGGTGACCTGCTGAGATGAGGGTGCGGGGGTGCTGTTCGAACTGCTGCTGCCGCATCCGAGGGCGAACAGCGAGATCACGAGCAGTAGGCCGAGCAGGCTCATCCAGCGAATGCTCTTGCGGGTAAGCGGCTTGCGTTTGCGAGTGGTCAGGAGGGTTCCGAAGAGTCCCAGACCGGGCAGCAGCAATGCCATGCCATGAACGGCGTAACCGCCGCCACCGGCGGGAGCTGTCGCAGCGGCGGTGATGCTCAAGGTAGACGCAGTGCCTCCGGCGGAGATCGTCGTGGGGTTGAAAGCACAGGTCAGGCCGGCGGGCGCGGAGCAGGTGAGGGTGATCTGACTGTTGAATCCTCCGACTGCAGCGGCGCTCACCGTAAGGGTGGTGGAACTTCCCGCCGCGACGGTTGCGCTTGGGGCCGAGAGACTCAGAGAGAAATTCGGGCTGGTGACCGAGGTCGCCGGGATAAGGCTGGCGAACACGCTGGTGGCGCTGCCGCCAGCGGGGAAGTTGGGTTGGTTGGCGCTGCCGCCCGCGGTGAAATAAAGAGTGCCGGGATCGCCGGTGCCGCCTGCGCCGAACACCATATCCCACATGCCGGGATTGACCAGCGTGGCGTTCGAAGAGTTGGTGAGCTGGCCGATGAACTTTCCGGTGGTGTCGAACGCGCTGATGGTGCCGTCGCCGAAATTCGATACGAGAATATCGTTGGCGAAGGTTCCGAAGCTGGAGGGAGCGGCCACCACGCCCCAGGGAGCGTTGAGGTTGTTGCCGGAGCCAGCGGCGACAAAGCTGCTTACGAAGTTGCCGTTGCTATCGAAAATATCGACCTGGCCCGCGCCGGCGCCGGGTACGGCATCGTGCTTGGGAGTGTCCTGCATGGCATAGGCGACATAGACCTGGTTGTTGATGACGTGGATGCCGTGGGGAGCAAGACCCGCGGGCAGGTTGGGATCGGTGAAGGAACCGGCGAGCGAAGTGAGGGTGAAGTTGGAATCGTAGACATCAACTTTGCCGGTGTTGAAGTTGGCCGCCAAGAGGTTGGTGCCGAGCATGGCGAGACCTTTGTAGACCGCACCGCTGGCGGAGTTATCGAAGGCGATGGTGGCGATGGTGCCGGAGGCCCAGCTGATGATCAGGCCATCTTCGGTGTCAAAAATAAACGCTGCACCGCTGAAGTAGGTACTGTTCGTGTTGGCGACGGTTCCCGTGGGGCATCCCGGGCTGCAGTTGCCGTTGGGATTACTTGCAGCGCCGGGGATGGTCACGATGAGGGAAGCTGGGCTGCCCTGTGCGTTGTAGAGCGTTGAGGTACCGGTGTTATTGTTGGCGATCCAGAAATCGTCGCCGCCGATGAACGAGATACCCCAAGGATTGGAAAGGTTAGCGTCTGTGGTGGTGGCTACGCCGGCTACGTTCGAGACCAGATTGGTCTGGGAGTAGCCTTGGGCCCATAAGCCGGACGGAATCGCCAACGTCATGAGCAGCCCGAATAACAAGATTGTATTTTTCAAGTTGTCCTCCTTATTTAGCTATTGCGAATTACCTGGGGCCAGCTTTGAACGCTTGCACTCGTGCTAATGGTTAGCCCACTTAGGCATTGCAACTGCTGACAGTTTGGAGATTAGTTGGGCGCGCGCGTGGGGGTGTCACGACAATGTCGGGGGTTTGTAAAAAGTTATGCAGGTGGGAAAAAGAGGTTCAGAAGCAGTCGAGTAAGTGGTGGAATTAGTCTTGCGGCGTGGAGGACTAAGAAGGACTGAGTTCCCGAAGCCGCACGGGCAAGGGAATAACCCTGGCAATTTGGCTGCGGCGTGCGGGCTGCCGGAACTATTTCTTCGTGCCTTTGCCGTCCATCACCGTCGACCACTTAGTCCCGTCTTGTGACATCTCGAAGGTGAAGTTATAGGATGTGGCCGAGGTTACCTTGATAGTGAATCGACCCTTCATGGTCATGCTGCCCATTTTTTCGTCGCTGGTCCAGGTCCAGGTATCGTTGTCGAGGGTGCCACGAGAATCGTCGAATTCGCCGAAGCTGTTGAACTCGCGATAGGTGTAGGCTTTGTCGTCGGTGGAATATCCCATGATCGACAAGCCGACGCCGTTGCCCATGGAACTTTTGTAGTCGGAGTGGCAGACCAGATAGAAGCCGCCCTCCATCCACTCGCACTTTTCGTTCTCGGTCATCGAACCGCCGGGGCCCATCATTCCCGGCTGCATGGTGCCGTCCAGTGTCCAGGTGCCGGCGAAGACATCGAGCCTCTTGAGTTCCGGACCGGGCTTGGGAGGTTGGTTTTGCGCAAGCGCGGCTGATGCCAGTACGATACACGCCGACAGGATCATTGCAAATGTTTTCATGTGCGTCTCCTCGGAGGTATTCCGCTCTTTGGTTCGGGCCGCCGAAGGATATATCGCTCAAAGCGCCCAGCAACGCGGATTCTAGATGCGAGATGGCGGCGAGTCAACCTGCGACGGAGGAACAGTCGAGCTTCGCTCGACTGGACAGCCCCTTCGACTTCGCTCAGGGCAGGCGAGGGCGGCTGTCCCTACACGAGCATTTCCGGTGACCGGCTCTACCAGTCGCCCCAGTGGGCGGCTGTGGCTTGATGAAATTTTAGCTTCCACTGATCTCCCTGTTTTACCCACACGGAGCTGAAGTGCTGGTAGCGCGGGGGAGGGCCCTGGTCTTCGGCGGGCGCTTCGCGCACGACTGCGTCGTAGGTGACGATGGCGGCGGCCTCGTCCAGCGTCACTACTTCGATGTCGTACGGGGTCAGTTCCAGCAAGTCGGCATCGCCCAGATTGTCTATTGCTTCCTGTTGCTGCAGAAGCTTCCCGTCGACGCCGACCAGGGAGAAATCGTCGCTCAAGGTGCGCTTGAAAAATGCCGCGTCGTCTTTCTTCTTGGCTTCGATCAAACTCTTTTCATTGGCGGTGAGGGTTTGCTCGATCGGGCTTAGATTCTTGGGCGCGGCTGGAGTCTGCGCGGTGAGCGGGATAGCGGCTACGGTGGCGAGTAGAACGGCACAAGAAAGCAAGGATGATTTCATAGGATTCCTTTCCGATGTTTTTTCTTGAACTCGAATTTTAGCCTGAGGGGTAAGAAATGTGCGTGGGGGCCGTTCTTTCGCCCCTTCGGGCTTATTCGTTTCCCACTTCCTACCCACGGCTTGCGCCCCTTCGGCAAGCGCAGGGCAGGCTGTGGGCTGCATTCTGACGCCGCTTCGCGGCTAGAACAAAACATGTTCTCAGCTGGAAATTCCCGGTAGACCGTCGATGCTGTGACGATTCTTTTGCTCGCGGTAAGTCTTCAATCCCTCTGGGCCGCGGTGGCGGGCCCAGGCGTGAAGTTGTTGGCGCTCGCCTTCATACTTGAAGAGAGGAACGCCGTAGCCGCAGGAGTCGGTGACGCGGGTGAGTGCGACGACGATGATCGAACGCGCGTTTTCGTGATCGGGGAAAGAATCGGCGAGCGCAGAAAACTGCGCGTCGTGCGGCTCGACTACGCGGCCGCGGCCGTAGAGACGGAAAATGTTGGGCGGTCCCTGGAAGGCGCAGAACATCAGAACGATTCTTCCATTTTCGTTCAGGTGGGCGATGGACTCGACTCCGCTGCCGTTGAAATCGAGGTAGGCGACGGTGGTGGGGCCGAGAATGCGAAAGCTGTCGAGTCCCTTGGGCGAGAGGTTGACGTGGCCGCTGGGATCGAGCGGGGCCGAGGCGACAAAGAAGATATGCTGCGCTTCGATGAAACGAATGGCAGCATCGTCGAGCAGGGATCGAACTTTACCCATGGCTACTCCTGAATTTGGCTAGCGTGAATTTGGCTACCCCTGAATTTTCCGGGCCAACTCGGCGCGGGGAACGGAAACCTGTTCGCCGGTCGCGAGATTTTTCAGTGCGAAGGCTTCGGCTTTCACTTCGTTCTCGCCGACGATCAGAATGTATTTTGCGCCTGACTTGGTTGCCGTCTCAAATGATTTTTTCAGGCGGAAGTTTTCGTCTCCCAGATCGACGACCAGATCGTGGCGGCGCAATTCGCGAGCCAGGATGGCGGCTTCTGCGTTCATGCCCGTGCCGAGCGGGGCCACATAAACGTGCGGTGTGCGCAACGCGCCGGCGGCGGAGGCCGATTCCTGCAAGGACATTACGAGCCGGTCTTCGCCGATGGCGAAGCCGATGCCGGGCGCGGGTGGGCCGCCGAGAGCTTCGGAAAGACCGTCGTAGCGTCCGCCACCGAGAATTGCATTCTGTGCACCAAGGGCGCCGTGAGTGAATTCGAAGGCGGTGCGCGTGTAGTAATCAAGGCCGCGCACGAGGCGGTCGTTTATTTGAAACTCGACCCCGACAGCTCGCAGAATTTGTTGGACAGCATCAAAGTGTTTTCGGCAGGGCTCATCCAGAAACTGGCTGATGCGGGGCAGGGTTTCGATGATGGGTTGATCGGCCGGAACTTTGCAATCGAAGACGCGCAGGGGATTGGTGACCGCACGGCGCCGGCAATCGGAGCACATTTTGTCCTTGACCGGGTCCAAAGCCTTGCGCAGCGCGTCGTTGAAGGCGGCGCGATCGTTGGGACAGCCGACGGAGTTCAGTTCGAGATTCCAGTTGGCGATGCCGAGGCGATCGAGGAGCGTGGCCAGCATTTCAAGCAGTTCGGCGTCGCGAGCGGGGGAATCGCTGCCGGCAGAGGGTGGGCCGATGACTTCGGCGTCGATCTGATAGAACTGGCGATAGCGGCCTTTTTGCGGGCGTTCGCGGCGGAACATGGGGCCGATGCAATAGAGCTTGTTCAATCCGCGGTCGCCGAGTTTGTGCTCGATGTAGGCGCGGACGATGCCGGCGGTGTTCTCGGGACGCAAAGTGAGGGATTGTGTCCCTGCCAGCAAGTTTAATGGGACTAGCTTCGGTGTCCTGCCCTCATTTAATGCATTGGAGGCCTCAATATAGCTTTCACGCATTTGTACATAGCGCTGCTGCGGATCTTCCCAGGTGTACATCTCTTTCGCGACGATATCGGTCTCTTCGCCGACGCCGCGGGCGAACAATTCCGTCGACTCGAAGATCGGGGTGCGAATTTCCTGGAAGTTGTAGGCGCGGAAGACATCGCGTACCGCGGACTCCACAAAGTTCCACAGCGCCGTCTCCGGCGGCAACAGGTCTCGCGTTCCTCGAACGGCTTTGATCATTTAGCCTTTCAATCCTTAATTGTCATCCTGAGCGGAGACTTGTCTTTCGCTTTGCGAAAGACAAGTCGTAGTCGAAGGATCCCTCGCCGATCGATGCCTTCGACGGCTTATCAGGGAGTTCCCTCTCGCCAGTTCGTCCGAGTGAAAATACCTTGATGCGTCTGTCGCAGCCATACGAATGATAGGGATCCTTCGACTTCGCAAGGTGGTCCGCTCCGCGAACCGCCTTGCTCCGCTCAGGATGACAGAATCGTCACTAACGTTCCCGCAAATATTCTTCGGTATAGCCCAGATAATTCTGCGCGTAGCGCATGATCATATTGTCTTCACCTGCTTCCAGCTTGCGGCGGAATTTTCCGGGAGAGCCCATCCATAGCGATCCGGCCTCGACTACCGTGCGTTCGGGAATCAGCGTGCCGGCGGCGATGATCGATCCTGCGCCGATCTTCGCGCCATTGAGGATGATGGAGCCCATGCCGATCAGGCAGCGGTCTTCGACCACGCAGCCGTGCAGGGTTACCGAGTGGCCGACTGTCACGTACTCGCCGACCGTCACGCCGAAGGTGTTCTTCATGCCGTGGAGCACACTGCAATCCTGCACGTTGGAATGGGCGCCGATGCGGATGGCGTAGACATCGCCGCGCAGGACTGCGTTCATCCACACCGACGCGTGCTCGCCGAGCACAACGTCGCCGATGATTTGCGCCGACTCATCCACGTAACAAGTCGCGGGAATTATTGGCTTTATGCCTTTGAACGATCGAATCATCCATCACTCCGGACATCGGGAGACAAGAATAAATAGTACCAGCCCGGCGGGCTTCGGGCTGCGGCTATCGGGCTTCGGCGTTACCGGTTCAGCACTCGGGGGTGGACGAGCGAACCGACTTGGCTGAAGCCCGAACCGCGGAAGGCCGAAGCCCTGCGTCCGCCTTCCGTGCGCTGCTTCTTTGCCTTCCGCGCTGGCATCTGCGAAACTGGCTCTGTCCCCTACAACCACTAAAATCTGAGAACGTAAACCGCTGCATGGGCCGCATTCACGTACTTTCCGAGCAGGTTGCCAACAAGATCGCCGCCGGCGAGGTGGTGGAGCGGCCTGCCTCGGTGGTGAAGGAGCTGCTGGAGAACGCGCTGGATGCCGGCGCGACGCGCATCAAGATCAGCGTGGAGGCGGGCGGGAAGAAGCTGATTCAGATCACGGACAACGGATGCGGCATGGTGCGCGACGATGCCATGCTGGCGTTTGAGCGGCATGCAACGTCCAAGATCAAGGATGCGGAGGATTTGTTGAGCGTGGCTACGCTGGGATTTCGCGGGGAGGCGCTGCCTTCGATTGCGTCGGTGTCGCGGTTAAGACTTGAGACGTGCGCTGCGGGGACGGATAGATCAATTTCAGGGATAGAAAAATCCCCACTCAAGCCAAAGGACGGCTTGAGTGGGGCACCCGCTGATTCTCCGGCGGGGACGGTGATTGAGATCAATGGCGGCAAGATGGCGCGGGTTGAGGAGGCCGGGCTGCCGGAGGGGACGTCGATTACGGTGCGGGATTTGTTTTTCAATACGCCGGCGCGGAAAAAGTTTTTGAAAGCGGAGTCAACGGAGCTTTCGCACATTGCTTCGCTGGTGACGCATTACGCGCTGGCGCATCCGGAAAAGCATTTTGAATTGCATTCGGCCACCAACGCCATGTTGGTTGCGCCGCCGGTGGCCGGATACAGCGAGCGCGTGTATCAGGTGTTCGGGAAGGAAACACTCGACCAGTTGATTGCGGTGGCGGCGGTGCAGCCGCTGGAGCATGTGGGATTGCCGCAGCCTCCGCCGTGGCGAAGGTCGGAAGTAGAGGAGGACGAAAGCCGGCGGGACCCTTCGACTTCGCTCAGGGCAGGCTCTGGCGCTACGCCGGGCGAGATGCGGCTGCACGGGTTTGTTTCGAAGCCGGAAATTCAGAAGCTGAATCGCAATTCGATTTTTGTTTTTGTGAACGGGCGGCTGATTCGCGACCGGCTGGTGCAGCATGGGTTGACGGAGGCATATCGCAACATTATTCCGCCGACGGTGTATCCGGTGGTGCTGCTCTTTCTGGAAATGCCGCCGGGCGAAGTGGATGTGAACGTGCATCCCTCGAAGACGGAGGTGCGATTCCGGCAATCGACGGTGATGCACGACTTTGTGCGCGACACGGTGCGGGCGGCGCTGATGAAAGCGCGTCCGGCGCCGCAGTTCACGACCGAGATTCACGCGCACGCGACGGCGAGTTCGGGGCTGACGCCGGGTGCGCGGGAGTGGGAGCCGCCGTCCGATTTGGCTGCTGAGCCCGGAGCACCGGCGCGGGCATTTTATGAGCCTGCGGGCGGGAGTGGATTTGCATTGCAGGCGCCTGTGCCTCCGCCAGTTTCCGCGAGGTTTCAATTCGAGGGCGGGATTGCAGTCGAGGCGAATGCCGCGATTCCTGTGGCACGGGGACTGGAAGGTCGCTTCGCCGATGTGGTACCAGAGACGATTCCAGACAATGGTTGCGCACCCGCGCTGGAGGCGGCAGAAAATGCGAGCGGGGAAGACGCGACGCTGGCGGCGCTTTCGTCGCTTCGGCCGCTGGGACAGATTCGGAATTCGTTCATCCTGGCGGTGAATGAAGCTGGACTGTGGATTGTGGACCAGCACGTGGCGCACGAGCGCGTGCTGTTTGAACGCATACTGAAGCAGCGTGCGGTGCAAAAGGTGGAAAGCCAGCGGTTGCTCATGCCGATTGTACTGGAGCTCTCTCCGGCGCAGCAGGCGGTGTTTGCCGAGATTGCGGACGAACTGCAATACAACGGATTCGAGGCCGAGCCCTTCGGCGCGCGGAGCGTGGCGGTGAAGGTTGCGCCGGCGGGAGTGGATGCGGCGGCGGTCGAGCGTATGCTGCATGAACTGCTCGATCAGATTTCGCGGGAAGAACAGTCGCTGAATCTGGAAAAAATTCGCGGGCGCATTGCCGCTTCGATTGCGTGCCACGCGGCGATCAAGGTCAATATGCCGCTGGAGCAGAACAAAATGGAGTGGCTGCTCGCCGAGCTGGCGAAAACGGACCACCCCATGTCGTGCCCGCATGGCAGGCCGGTGGTACTGCGGTATTCTTTGAAGGATATTCAGAAGGCGTTTAAGAGAATCTGAGGATCTGAGCGAGAAGAAGCAATTAGCAATTAGCAGTTAGCAATTGGCAGTTCGAAGTTTCTGGCTCTGCATAACGGACCCGCCAACTGCTAATTGCCAACTGCTAATTGCCACTGTTAGTTCCGTTCTTATGACCGAACAATACTTACAGCAACTGCGACGCGAGAAGTGGCGGCTGGATGGGAAGCCCATCCGGACCATCGAAGAGGCGCGCGCGTTTGTCGAGGGCGTGGGGTTCTGCCTGATGTATCCGGTGAGGCCAACGATGCCGGTGCCCACGTTTATTGGGGCGTTTGTGGGCTCGGACAATCGCCTGCCGACGTGGCAGCACGCCTACTCCGATCCGCGGGCGCTGGAGGCGACGGAGTTGATGGTGCGGCTGCTGCGCGAGCGGACGGCTTACGAGACAAATCTGGTCGATGAGAACAACGCGTTTCTGCTGGCGGCTTCGGTGTTTCCTTATTTTTACGCGCTGGTGGGCGAACGCAATCCGAAGCTGGCGCCCAGGCAGGGCCCGCGATCACCTTACTCGCCGCTGGCTTGCGATGCGTTTGAGCTGATCGAGCGCGATGGTCCTATCTCGAAGCAGAAGTTGCAGGAGGCGCTGGGCGGAAGCGTTTCGCTGGCGGTGCTCGATAAGGCGCTGGGCGAGTTGGTGGCGAAGTTGCGTATCACTCGCGTGGATTATAGGGCCAGCGAAGGCTCGTTCTGGGATGTGCTGTACCGGTGGGCGCCGGATGCGGTGCGCGAGGGTGTGGGATTGTCGGTGCAGCAGGCGCTTTCGGCGCTGCTCTCGAAGTATCTCGATTGCGTGATTGCGGCCGAGCAGGCGGAGCTGGAAACTTTTTTCGGGAACTTTGTGGCGCGGTCGCGGGTGAAGGAGGCGGTCAACGCGCTGCTGGCGGCGCGCGAACTGAGCTTCGTGCACGTGAGCGGGAGATCGATGCTGCAGATTACGCCGGCGAAGGAAGCGGTGATCAACAAGATTGAGGCGCCAGTCAGCAGAGTCCGTTCACGGCCCGTCGTCGCGGCCCGCGCTCCCCGCCGAACCTTCCAACCCAAGCATTGAAATCTGAAATTCGTAGGAGCTACAACGATCGCAGAAAATTCAGCAGGTCCTGCTTATCCTGCTCGGAGAGTTTCCTGAAGGTGTTGATCACGGCGTTGGCTTCGGAGTCCGGGTTGTGATGATCCCCTGGGCTGGAATGGTTTTCGATCACCTCTATTAAGTCTGCGGTTCGTCCGTCGTGAAGAAAAAATAGTCGCTGGCCCAGGCCCCAGAGCGGGGCGGTGCGGAACTCGTCTCCGTGGGCGATGCCCTGGGAGACGTTGTCGGCGAGCTTCGGTCCCATGTGATGCAGCAGGAGATCGGAGAAGAGGTTTGCCTGGATGTTGCTGAGGGCGGGCGTGCTCGATTGCCCGGTGGTGAATGAAGGCGTGTGGCAGAGGGCGCAACCGACCTGCACGAAGACTTGCTGACCACGGGTGGTTGAGGGCGTGGAGGGTGCGGGGCGCGGCTGATCGAGGAAGCGCATGAAGCCGGCGAAGCGTACCAGATCGCTGGGAAGGACGCTTCCATCGGGAGTGAAGGTGCTGGAGTCTTCGGGAGTGGCGTTGAACTGGCAACCAGGAGTGCTGTCGAGTTCGTTGGGAAAAAGTTCGTTGGTGACTCCGATCTCCAGGTTGTCGGCTTCGGCGGCGGCGATTTCGAGCGACTTGTTTTGAGCTTTCCAGCCGAATCGGGTGATGGTGGCGTCGTTGGGGCTGAGGTTGGGATGGCCGGTGATGCCGAGACTGCGCTTGGTGGCGGCGTCGGAATTCATGTTCGCCAGAAGCACAGAGTCGGGGATGGACTCGATGAGGCCGCCGCCGAAGACGGGAGTGGGGATGCGAAAGATGAGATTGCCGCTATCGGTGGCGTGTTGAAAGTTTGGCTGCGCGAGCTTGCAGCCGGGAGCGTCCTTGCGGCCGGTGATGGTGAACAGATTATGGACGCTGCCATCTGGATGAAGCATGTCGGCGGCATAACGAAAGCGGGGCACGCGCACCGGGCCGCGGGCGCTGATGAAAGAAGGAATTTTGTTGGAAGCGCCCTGGGCGATGGCTGCGCCGATTTGAGGGTTCACGGCGGGACTGCTTCCTCCGACTGCGGGCTGCGAGTGGCACTGGGCGCAGGATTGCGCATTGAAGGTTGGCCCGAGGCCTTTTCGGGTGTTGGGTACTGAGCCGGTGACGGAGGCGAGTTGGCGGAAGGTCATGAGGCCGGCGGAGAAGAAAGATTGTTGCGCCGGGGTTAAACCTGCGATCGGCGAGCCTGCATTCACGCCTTCGCGCACACCGGGGTCGCGGGCAGTCTTTGGCGGCGCGGCCTGGGCGGCCGTCGGAGGGACGACGGCGAGAAGCAGCATCAGCAACGATGCGGCGAGCGTATTCCATCGTTGTACAGATCGATTCTTGTTGGAGCGAAATCTTTGCCGTGTGGAAAGCATTTGAACGAGACCATTCTATCCCTCAAACGAGCCGGGAAATCGGGAAGATCCGCGTGTACAATCTAGTCGCGAAATGACCGACCAAGCGAATCCCAACCACTCGGAGCGGAAACTGATCATTGCCATCGATGGCCCGGCGGGAGCGGGCAAGAGCACGATTGCGTCCCGGCTGGCGCGCAAGCTCGGCTACGTGAACCTGGAGAGCGGTGCGATGTACCGGGCACTGGCGCTGAGGGCCATCGAGCAAGACTTATCGTTCGACGATGAAGCCGCGCTGGTGAAGCTGGCGCAGGAATCGCGCATTCAGCTGGAACCTACGCTGAACGGGAATCGCACGCTGCTCAACGGGCAGGACGTTTCTTCGCGCATTCGGGAGCGCGATGTGACCGAGGCGGCGTCGCGGGTGTCGGTGCATGCTGGAGTGCGGGCTTGGATGGTGGCGCGGCAGCGGGAGATGGGCGCGGGCGGCGGCGTGGTGATGGAAGGGCGTGACATTGGGACGAAAGTCTTTCCGGACGCTGACCTGAAGATTTTTCTTGACGCCGATCCGGTGGTGCGGGAGCAGCGTCGCATGGAGCAGCAGAAGATCAAGGGCGAAGTGGCGGCGAGTGTGGCGGCGGATTTGCGCGAGCGCGACCGGCGCGACCGCACGCGTGCGGCGTCTCCGCTGCAGGCGGCGGAAGATGCGGTGGTGATCGATTCGACGGAACTGGGTGAGGATGAGGTGCTGGCGCGGGTGGAGGAGCTGGCGAGAAGAATTGAGTCGTTGAGTCATTGAATCATTGAGTCGTTGGGTCATTAAAGTCAATGGGGCAATTTGCGGTGGTGGGTGGTTTGGTAGGAAGCGAGCCAAACGCGCGACGATGGGTCGCTGGCGAGCGAACGATTGCGCCGCTAGAGCCGCTCAGGGCAGTTTCGCGCTCGTATGCGGCTTTTAAGCTCGTGCTGCCGACGCTCGTCTGACGGCGATATGGGGGAACGGGCGAACCTTCGGCGGGCGCCCCCTTTGAGCAAGCCAGAGATCGCGCTGGACTTGCATTCTGAGCCAGAAGTCGGGGGATGTTCCCAAGGCAGCGGAAAGGCGCAGCGACATCGGGGCTGTGATGCCAGCGTGCCCGTTGAGAATGCGCGAAAGATGAGCTCTCGTTATTCCCAAACGGGNNGCTGGATTGAAGATCATATTCCTCCGTTCAATGGTAGTCCTGGTAGTCCACGAGAATCGCGTCCTGCTCGTCGAATGCAAATGTCAGTCGCCAGTTCCCGCTCACAGTCACGGCCCAGTGGCCATCCAGAGTGCCTTTCAAGGCATGCAACCCGCTCCCCGGAGCGTTCATATCCTGGGCCCGGCTGGCAACGTTGAGCGCCGTTAGAATCCGCCCGAGTCTTTCGGCGTGTTTTGGCTGAATTCCCGATTTGGAGCCAGTCTCAGCGAACTTCTTGAGCCCTTTATGCCGATAACTGAGGATCACCCGTACAGTGTATGGTTACAGTATACAGGACGCAATGTGCCTTTCGTCTCATGCGCTGGAAAGTCTGCCCCAGGCGATGTCGAGGGCAGGCCACTTCGACCCGCTCAGGGCAGGCTGTTGTGATTGCCGGCGAGACGCCGACGCTACTGTTGAGGTTCTAGTTCTCCGTCGGTTCCACTTTCGCTTTCGGCGCTGGCAAGGCTTTGGGAGGCTTCGGTGGCGTTGGTGCGGGAGTTGGCGCCGGGGCGGTGTTGGTTGAGGCTTTGCGGATTTCGATGCCGTCGTGCTCGTTGTTGATGACGATGTGAGAAGCGGCATTGCCCACGCTGCCGCTGGCCTTGGCCTCGTGGTCGTCGTTTTCGATCTTCAATCCCGGGAAGTCGGATTGGATTTCGCCGTCGCGGGTGCGCGCGTCGAGGCGGAAGCCGGCCTTGTCGGGCACGCTCAACTGGACGTCACCGTTGCGGCTGTCGATCTGGACATTTCCCAGCGAGCGCATGGAGACTTCGACGCCGCCATTATCGTTCTGCAGGCGGACATCGCCCGATACATCGGACAGACGAATCTGCTTGGAACGCGTGGTCAGGTGGACGGGACCGGTGACCTGGTCGGCGTGCAGATCGTCGGAATCGAGATCGAGGTCGCCATCGATGCGCGAGAACTCCATGTCGGTGCGGGAGGACTTGAAGCTGACATTCTTGCCGATGCGGGCAAGTTTGACGCTTTCCTGAAATTCGCCTTCGAGCTGGGCTCCGCCTTTGACGTCGGTGACTGAGACTTCGTTGAGGCGGCCGCCGATGTGAACGTCGCCGGTGATTTGCTCGACTTTGGCAGAACTCTTCTCGAGAGTCAGCTTGACGCTGCCTTTGACGTCTTCGACGGAAACCTCGCCGTGCTGATTGTTGACGTCAACGTCTCCATCGCGGCCGGAGACGGTGACAT
Organism: Acidobacteriaceae bacterium; assembly: GCA_003140075.1. Lineage (GTDB taxonomy): Bacteria > Acidobacteriota > Terriglobia > Terriglobales > Acidobacteriaceae > Sulfotelmatobacter. Next base: position 33,121 of record PLIO01000057.1, read on the forward strand.
CGCCGCGGCGCGAAACGATTTGCAGCGCCAGTTTCCGGGGGATTGAGATATCGAGATCGGTTTGCACGGCGTGGTCGCCGGAGGCCTGGGTCCTGGCGTCGAGGGTCAGCTGTCCGCCGGTGGCGGTGATCGCCGGATTCGTCTGCGTGTTGTATTTGTCGGCGTCACTCTGACTCTCTGCGCCAACACGCTTGCGGACGGTGACGGTGATTTTACTATCGTCGGCGACGGTGACCCGGACGGCGCCGTGATCGTCGGTCACGCGCAGGCTGGTGGCGGCGGGCGGGATGTCCTGTTCGAGGCGAGCATCGAAATTGTAGGTCTCGCCGAAGAGGTTATCGAGGTCGCTATCGTCGAGGTTCATGTTGTCGCGGATTTCGCCCCAGTTGAAACGCTGGGCCTGGGTGGCGAGGAGCCCGCAGACAACGATGACGATGACCAGAAAAATGCCTCCCGCGCCGATGCCGCGGACGGGGACGCCATCGCGCTGGGCCTGCTGATATTCGACGAGCTTGATCACTCCCCAGAGGATCAACAGCGCGGGCCAGTAGTGGGCGAAGAGCGTTCCGAGGCGCATCCAGGAAATCATGTGCAGGTTGCCCAGCAGGAAGACGACGCCGAGGACAATCAGCACCACCGGTCCGGCAAAGGAGCGGCGGCGAGGGCGGAGCGGCACAAGAGGTGGTGGGGTCTGAATTGGGCTAGACATTGTGCACCTCCCCGGAAGAAGACGACGGTCCCGGATTGGAAGGTGCCGGCGGAGGCGGTGGTGGGGGCGCGGCCGTAGGCGGCGCAGTGGGCAGCGGGCCGACGTGTCCGACGGATGAAGCGCTGCTCTGCAGCAGTTTGACGATGCCGACCGCCAGAATCCAGGCGGGCCAGGTGCGGTCAAGATCGGCAATGTCCATGGTGTGGAACAGGAACAGGATGCCGGTGGTGAGGACCATCGTCGGGCCCATCAGCCAGCGCGTGCTGCAACGTCCGCAGATGCAGATGCGACGGGAGCGCTCATAGTTGCGGTAAAACATCCAGCCGCCGAGGAAGATGAGAATGAGCGGCCAGAAACGTTCGAAGCCGTTCTCCATGATTCCCATCGTGTGCAGCAGGAAGAGCACGCCGAGGCCGATGAGAACCACGGCGCCGACGGGCACCTTGCCGCTATCAAATTTGTCGCCCATGCTGAACGTCTGGCCGAGTCCCATGGGGTCGGGCGCGGGCTGGCCGGCCTGAAGCGCGTGGGCTGTGCGGACGGCATCGATGATTTGGTAGACGTAAAAGAAGGCCATGCCGATGCCGAAGATAAAGTCCCATCTTCCGGCATGGTCCATGCCGAAGATGAGCATGACGAAGATGAGTAGGTGCGCCAGTCCCTTGGCGTATTGCGAGCAGTAGACGGCGCCGACGCCGAAGGGAAAGAATCCTGCGAGGATGCCGGCGACGGTGGGGTTCGGGCCGGGGCTGGGTAGAGGCCTCGCGGGCGCTCCCACTGCCGGATACACAGTTTGCGGAGGCGCGAATCCGGCTGCCGGGACGGTGCCTTCCAGACGGGCTGCGAGACAGGGCTCGCAGTACACGACTCCGCGGACGTCGCGGGTGCAATTGCCGCATAGGGGCTTGCCGCAGGTGCGGCAGAAAGCCACGGNNGCGCAGTTCATACGAACCTCCTGTGCGTGGTCACCGACACTACAGGCAGATCCGGATTTAACGGATCCCGATTCAACGAGTCCTGATTTGACGGATCCTGATTCAACGGATCAAAGACAGATGGACCCAGAGGAGCGCAGGCCAGAACAACACGACTGTCGGTCTGGCTGTAGTTGCGCTCCTGCTTCTGCTCGGGCTGTTGTGTTGTGTCGTCCTTGTGGTCTTTCTTTACGGGTGCGGATTCGCCGGCGCCATGTCCGGACGAGCCGGGCTCGGCGGGCGTGACGTTGCGCCTGAATTCACGCACGCGCGATTCCACATCGTAGACGAGGCGGATGTTCTCGTAATACCGCACCACGCGGGCTTGCGTGTTGTAGTAGGTGTGCCGTAGGGCCGTGGGACGCAAGCTGACCTGGCGCAGGTCGGCGGGTTTTACGCCGATTACGCTCAAGGCCACCGACAGCGAGAAGAACGCCATGCCAAACGACATGGCGAACCGCGGCTGCCGGACTGTTCCCCAGATGGGCTGCATAGCCCCGGAGACCCAGGCTTGCGCAATTTCCCAGCGAGCGGCCAGCCAGCCCATGCGCGGCTGGGGCGCGGACACGTTCACCCGCAGGCGTTGGGTGTCAACGCCCGTTGTGGATGCCAGAATGTTGGTAACCAGGCTGACTGGAGGTTCCACCTCCGTGAGATCCTTCAGCCAGTTGCGGCCCGCCTCGACTTCGGCGAACAGCGGCCCGCACGCGGAGCAAGTCCGAGTGTGAGCGTGGAAGCGGTCGAGTTGAGCGCCGGTCAGAACGCCATCGAGCGCGTCGCTGAGCAGGCCGTCAAATTCGACGCACTGCATTCCGTTACTGGTGTGGTCTTCCATGTGATCTGGTTTGGTGTGATCTGGCATCACATCACCTGCCTATAGGTACGTTGTAGTAGACGCGCAAGTTCCGCGCGGCCTCTATTTATTCGAGATTTCACAGTCCCCTCCGGCACCTTCAAAACGGTGGCAATTTCGCGATAGTCAAAATCCTGTAAGTCCCTTAGAATGACGGCCTCACGAAGCTCTGGCGAGAGCCTGGCGAGGGCGGCATGAACGGTCTCTCCCACCTCCCGGCTGCGCACGCGGGCGTCGGGGGGAGCGGATTGGTCCTGAATTTGCTCACTCAGGGGCTGAGCGTCTTCATGCGCGGATGACGTGGCGTCGAGCGAGTCGGTAATGCGGTCTTGTTTGGTCTTGCGGAAGTGATCGACCAGCAGGTTGCGGGTGATGGTCGTGACCCAGGTGACGAACGCGCCTTTCGAGCTGTCGTAGCTCGCGAGCGTGCGATACATCTTAATGAAGACTTCCTGGGTAAGGTCTTCGGCGTTGTCGGCGGAGCCGGCGAAGCGGTAGCAGATGTTATAGATGCGTCGGTTGTAAGTCTGAACGATTTCTTCCCAGGCAGCGGCGTCGCCGGCGACACAGCGGCGGACCAGCATCGCAACTACCTGGACGTCTTCCAATCTCTAGCTCCCCGGAAAAGGCGGCTGTCAGCTATCAGCCTTCAGCGAAAACCAAAATTTCGAGCTGGAACCGCGTTTTCATTTTCGGCTAGGACATCCCCTTCCGCTTCGCAGTGAGGAGCCTGCCGTTTCCGTACGGGCCACACCCCAAGCCCTACAAGACAGTACGCGGATGTAGTCCCGTAAGTTCGCGGGTTCGAAAGGCGCGCTCGCAAGCTACTGGAAACAGGGCATTGTAACAGTGGGAAGATAGGCGGGCGCGGTTTCCGGCGTGAAAGCGTGGGAATCCGCGGGCATTACTCTCAAATAGCTTAAAGATGTGGGCCGGGTGGGGCTGGAAATGAGGGGGGCACAGCTGGATGCTCTCGGCTGTGCCCTTCCGTTTACTGGCTATTGCTTTTGCTGCGGTGTGGTATCCGCCGCGTTTTTTCTTGCAGATGGGATCCCGGTCAGGCTGCCTTGTTGCTGCAGGGATCCGAGGAAGACGCTGTCGCTATCGGTCTCCAGCCAGAATACCTGCCCGCCGCTGGCCTCATAGAGGACTACGCTCGCGCTGAACGGAACGTTGGTGTCATTGGGGCCGGGGACGGTCAGCGAAGTGGAAAGTGGAAGCGTGTAGCGCCCGGGATGGCTCGTGTCCGCAACCGCGGCGCCTGTGAAGGTAACGCCGGTATCGGTCCCGGTGGTTGGGGTCGAACTGAAGAAGAACCAGGGATCGCTGACGAGTCCGGTCCCGTCAAAGAAAAGGCTTGCAACTGATCCCTGGCCGACAAAGTCGAACTCTCCGCCGGAGATGTTGGGGTTATATTCCTGCGCTCCGAAGGCATAGCTGCCAGTAAAGCTGGCGGTTGAGGTTTGCGGGACCAGGATGCCGGTGCCGTTGATATCGAATCCGTCCAAGTCGGCGACAAGAGCGCCTCCCAGCCCGGTGGTGGTGTTGTTCGGGTCACTTAGATTGAGAGATGGGTCCGTCAGATAGATGCCGAGGACACTGACGTCTCCCAGGTCACCGGCGTTGATGGTGAGGCTGCCGTATCCGTTGTAGGTGGCGCCGCCGACCGTGTTGGAAACGGAATAGGTGCCTGAGATAGAAGCGGCGTTCGCGACAACTTGGTTGACCACTTCATCGTCATCCCCGATGCCGGCGAAGGTGGCGGCGGTGGTGTTCGTGGTAAACATACCTGCCGCAGCGAAGGTATTGTCCCAGGAGTTGCTCTGGATAGCGAAGACGTAAGGCGTGGTGCCAAGAGATGCTTTGGTGAAGGTGGTGGTGCCCTGGCCAAACGCCGAGCCGACGGCGGAATCGGAGAAGGTGCCCAACGGGTTGGAATCCACATCGACGATACGTATCGCTTTCGGATTCACGATGTAATAGTTGAGTCCGATATCGGAGCCTCCGACGCTGATTCCGGTGATTGCGCCGCGCCCGAAAGTATCCGGTGCCGAGATGGTGCCGGTGAAAGTTGTTCCCAGCGTCGGAGTCGTCGTCGAGGTTCCAAAATCGTCCACGTCAAAAACGCCTTGCAGGCTGGTGCCGCTGACGGTGAATACGCCTCCGAGTACCATTTGGGCATAGTTGCTGGCGTCCACTCCGGAAAGGGTGAAGGCATAGCCGCCGCTGAGGGTGCTGGGCAAGGTCTGCAGGTCCAAGCTGCCGCTGGAGGTTGCCGTCCCGTCGAACTGGATGATCAAGGCGTGGTTGCTGTTTACGAACTGGACGCCGAGGGTTTCGACTCCGAACCCATTCGCATTGGCCACACCGATTTGCGTATTGTTCGTAATCAAGGTGAGCGTGTATTGACCGGGAACGCTGCCCGCAGCCAGCGTGCCGCCGGTGATGGTGTCGCCGATGGGTTCAGGGGAGGTGAATCCGAAACCGTCGTTATAGTCTTGTTCGCCGGCGATGACGGTGCCAGTTGAGTTAATGGCCACCGACCCGGCGAGGGCGTAGAAATTCGGGCCTTCGTTCACGGCCTCAAGTCCGCTCAGGTAGAAGGAATACAGAGTTGTGCCGGTCAGAGACGGGTTATTCCTCAGACCGAAATTGGCAATCCCGGACACTCCCGGAGCCGTGGCGGTCACGGTGTACGAGCCGGTGGTCGCGTTCGCGGTAAAGGGTGCGGAGGCGTTGCCGTTCGAGTCCGTCGTCACGGTTACCGTACTCGCTCCACCCGCGAATGTGCCGCTCGCCTCCGGAAGATTCGAAGTCGGCGACGTCGGAGGCGGAGCCGTGAAGGTTACGCTCACGCCGCTGGTCGGCGATCCGCCGGTCGTGACCGTGGCTTGTAGCGCGGTGGCAAACGCCGTGCTGACGGTTGCGTCTTGCGGCGATCCCGCCGTTGCACTGATCGTTGGCAGGACCACGACGGCGGTGTTGGTGAGACTGAAGTCGGCGGTGCCTGTGGCTCCCGTGGATGTGGCCGTCACCGTGTACGAGCCCGGACTCCCGTTGGCGGTGAATGCGGTCGAGGTGGCGATGCCGCTCGAGACCGTAGTCTCTATGTCTGTGGTCGTGCCGTTTGCGAAGGTGCCACTCGCGCCCGACGATGGAGCGGTGAAGGTCACCGTCACGCCGCTCGTGCCCGTAGTGCCGGTCAGGACCGTGGCCTGGAGATTGGCTCCAAATGGCGCGTTAACCGTTGTGGTCTGCGGTGTTCCGCCGGTCGCGCTAATCGTGGGTCCGCTGGTTGCATTGTTGGTAAGACTGAAATTGGCGGTTCCTGACGCTCCTGAAGCTGTAGCCGTCACCGAGTACGAGCCGGCGGTCGCATTCGCCGTGAACGCGGCAGAGGTGGCGACGCCGTTTGAGCCGGTCGTCTCTGTGTCTGTGGTGGTTCCGTTGGCGAAAGTGCCGCTCGCGCCCGACGATGGAGCGGTGAAGGTCACCGTCACGCCACTGGTCCCCGAACTGCCGGTCGTCACTGTCGCCTGCAACGCAGTGACAAATTGTGTGCTGATGGTCGTACTTTGGGGTGTTCCCGCAGTCGCGGCGATTGATTCGACCGGAGGAGGAGTGGTCGTCGAACTCGAACTCCCGCAGCTGGGCAAGAAGCTTAGAGTTAAACAAATCAGAATGAGGACGCTCCCGTAGGACTTCCGGTTCATAGCGAGTCTCCCTTCTGGGCGGCGCGCTCACGCGCCTGCGGCGATACTTCGACGCCGTGCTCACTGCGGATGGTATAGGTCTGGCTGCCTACCTTGACGGTGCGGGCCAGGAAGACTGGCTGGTCTTTGAGGGTCTTCATGACGCCGGTCACTTCGATTTGCTGCCCGGCGGCGACCGAGAGTGCGCCCCTGCCCGACAAACCAAACCTTCCCAAGCTGACATCTGCTCGACCAGTGGGAGTTGTGAGCAGAAGGTGGGAGCCGACAACCATCCCCGGAGCGGGTTTCAGCAGGACGCTCGACACTGTGCCACTGAGGGTAACTTCTCTGGTGATGTCATAGCTGAACGGGTGGAGCTCGGGCGACGATTGGGCGGTGAGTGGAATCGCCAGCATCGCGAACAGCAGTCCGGCCAGCAGCCCCGTGATCCTTCGAGTGGCTTGCATCAAACGCGTACACCTCATGAATTCACTCCCTATTACTTGGTCTTGGCGGTGCGATTCTTGTATTGCGATTTCTAATATTTGTCTCTGCATATTCCCGGCTACTGCTGAGCAAAGTATCCGAGGGTGAGCTGCTTGGTATCGGTTTCGAGGGCGATGGAGTCTCCATTCGCATCGATGAGATAGAAGTTGAAGACGTCTTTGTTGGTGCTGGTGGTGACGTCCAGACCAGTGATGGTGCCGGTGAAGATGCCGTCAGTGTTGCTGGTGAAGGTGCCGGAGACGGCCAAATCCGGCTTTTCGACCGGCGTGGAAGTGAGCCAGTTGAGATCAACCGTGCCTGCGAATGTGTCGCCGGCGCCAGTCGCGGTAACGGGGCCGACGGCATCGAACTCGCCGTCTTCGTTCTTGTCCCAGCCGGTGACGTTGAGAGCGTAGTCCCCTGTGAAAGAGCTGGCGGAGAACGAGCCGGTTTGCTGGTAGCCGAGACCGCCGAGGACATCGGCAGTATCCATGGAAGCTGCCATCACGTCGCCATTCCCATCCAAATACAGCTGGAAGTTAAAGGTGGCTTTGCCGTCGGTCACGCCAGTCAGGGTCACATCCCCGGTGGAGGCGACTGTATAGGTTCCGTGGGTAATTGGAGATGGGGTTTGCGGTTCGAGGCCGGTGAGGTCGTTGTAGTTGAGGAAGCCGGTTACGGTGCCGCCGGAGTTGAGCGTGAGCAAGCCCACCGCTTGCAAAGCGCCCGCGGCGTCGGAACCGGTCAAGCCGACGACGTAGCTGTTGCCAGAGACGGAGGCGGAATCGAACCCTCCGGTATTCGTGCCCTGGTTGAGGGCCGTGCCCCCTAAGTCGCCGGTAAACGAATCGACGGTTTCCACCAGGCGGATGTGGTCGGCGTCCACGACGTACCCAGCCAGAACGATCTGAGGGAAGGCGAACGAATCCGTGGAGGCGGGGTTTAGCGTGAACTCGATCCGGCCGAAAGAGTCAGGAGTGGAAACCGTGCTGGGAGCGAAGGCCTGCTGCTGGTAGATGGTTTCGTCGTCGTTCGCGTCGAAAATGCTTCCCGTTCCCGAGATCGTCCCGGGGCTGGTGATGGCGATGACGCCGCCGATCGCGATGGGATCGCCCAACGTGTCCAGGCCGTTGACGCCGAAGGCGTAACCCCCGGAGCCCGGAGCGGCAGTGCTGGTTTGTAAGTCCAGTGTTCCGCTGGAGGAAGCCGAACTATCGAACTCGATGACAAAAGCTTTGGCTGAGTTCAGGGGAAGGAAGGAAGCGTCCAGAGTTATGACGCCGTTTACTCCCGCATTGATGTCTGTGTTACTGCAGTCCAACTGGTCGCAGGTAACCAGGGTGAACTGCAGGTTGCCGTCGGAGTTTTTTGCGATGGTGCTGCCGACGGGGTTGATCAGATCGCTGTCGGCATAAAGGTAGTTGACGAAGTCCAGTTCGCCGCCTGTAATAATGCCGCCCGTGTTCACGCTGAAGACTCCGGCGAGAGAGTAAGGGTAGCTGGCTTCGCCGGGTATGTTTGCGGATCCGGACAACGAGAAGACGTAGTTGCCGGGCGCTAATGGCGCGGCGGCTGTGTTGGTGAGGTTGAAGCTGGCGGAGCCCGACGTTCCGGGGGCCGTGCCGGTTACGCTGTAGCTGCCGGCGGTGCTATTTGCCGTAAACGGCGCCGCGTTGGCGACGCCGAGCACGTTGGTGACAGCGGTTGTGGTGTTGGTGTGGGAGTCGGCGAAGGTGCCGCTGGCGCCCGACGCCGGGGCGGTGAACGTGACTGTAACACCGCTGACCGGCACGGCCGGCCCGGTTGTCGTTTCCGTCACGGTGGCTTGCAGCTGCGTTCCGAATACCGTGCCGACGGTCGCGCTTTGCGGTGTCCCGCCCGACGCGGCGATGACGGGGACTACGTTGCTCAGGGTAAAATCGACCGCTGTCGCGCCCGCGGTTGCAGCTGCGACCAGGTAAGTTCCGGCGCTGGCATTCGCGGTGAACGTGGTCGAGGTAGCCACGCCGTTGGCACCCGTTGTCGTCGTGTAAGTAGCGGTTCCATTCGCGAAAGTGCCGCTGGCGCCGCCCGATGCGGGGAAAGCGGTGAAGGTCACGCTGGCGCCGCTTACGGGGTTTGAGTCGGCGTCCGTCACCGTCGCTTGCAACGGCAGTGGAAACGGGGAGCTGAGAGTCGTACTTTGCCCCGATCCGCTGGTCGCGGTGATGGTTGCCGCCGCCCCTGTTTGATTGGTCAGGCTAAAGTTGGCGGGAGCGGACACTCCCGCCACGGTCGCGGTCACCGTATAAGCGCCGGCCTCGGTATTCGCAGTCAACGTTGGCGCGGTGGCCACGCCGCTCGAGTTGGTTGTAGCGGTCGCGGTGGTGGAAGGGGTCGAGCCGGTGGTGAAGGCTGCGCTGGCTCCTACCGTCGGAGCGTTGAACGTGACCACCACGCCGCTGATTGGGTTGGAACCGCTATCGAGTACCAGCGCCTGCAGCGCAGTAAACGGCGCACCGACCGTTACCGTCTGCGGTGACGTTCCACCCGTCGGTGCAACGGTGGCCGGGATTCCGGTTAAGTTGGTCAAAACGAATGTAGCCGGCGTCGAGACTCCTGAAACCGAAGCCGTTACCGAATAGTTCCCGGCGATCGAATTCGCTTGAAAGCTTCCCGCGGTGGCCACGCCGCCTTGATTTGTCGTTTCAGTGTCGGTGAGCGTTCCATTGGGCGCGAATGTGCCGCTGGCTCCGCTGGAAGGAGCAGTAAAGGTTACGGTGACGTTCCCTACGGCGGCTCCGTTGTTCGTGACGGTAACCTGCAATATGGTGAACAACTGCCCGATCGCCACACTTTGCGGCGTAGATTGCGGCGCCGGTGTGATTACTTCACCCGTTGGAGGAGGAGTGGTGGACGAACTCGAACTGCCGCAGCCTGTAAGCAGAATTGAGTAAGAGAAGATTGCAGTGACAAAAAAGAAGAGAAGAGCGAGCAAACTGGCGGAAGGTTTGCGGATCATAGTTGACTCCCGGCGGGCGCGGTCTTGCTGATCTGATGTTCCCGTCCGGAATGCGCGGCGCCGGCTATGCGCTCATGTACAGGCAGTCCGTGTTCGCTGCGCAACGTGACCGTGCGGCCGCCGACAGTCAACAGGCGAGCCAGAAGGTAATCCCTGCCATGCAGTAACGACATTGCTCCGACGATCTGAACCGGCGCGCCGGTAAGCAGCGCGGCTTTGGTCTCGTTGCTCAGGAACGGTCCGACATGGGCATCCACCAGCCCCTGTGGTCCGGCCACCAGCAGGTGCATGCCGGCCGGACTGCCGATCGCGTGCCGGGTGACAACTTCCTGGATGGTTCCGTTCAGAGTGATCTCATGGGCCGCGTCGTAGGCGGGACCAAAGCCCGGTCCGGGGAGGGATTCGGGCGCTGTTTGGGCCCCGAGCGGAGCGGCCAGCACCGCGAAGAGCAGGCCGGTCAGCAGCCCCGCGATCGGGCCGGCAGTTTTCATCGAACGACTACAACTCATGGAAACACTCCTTAAAACTTGTCAAGAACTTGTGAGTAGATCGTTTTTCCCAAATTGGTCCCGCTGGCCACGCAGATTTGTACGAGGACGAAATAGGTTACTTCTTTCTCATGCTCTTGCTCAACCGAACGGGAGCCGCGACTGGACCAGCGCGGCAAGGGGGGACGGCCAGGAGATAAGTTATCACTAATTTCCATGGGATTCCAGCATATTCCGGCGGGCTAGGTTTGGTGAGGCGGAAAGTTGCGAATCAAGAAAATCCGAACCGAGCTATAATGTCGCACTAGTCGCCCCACGCCGTTGCATCGTGTTTCCATTGAAAACAACTCGACGTATGGCCGGTTATGCGCTGCTGGCAGCTTGCCCCGCCTTGTTCCCCGCGCTTCCTGCGCATGCCCAGGGGATGAACCTGACTCCCAACGCCTCCATGAACGGGTTCGACCCGACACGATTGGATATGGTTCTGGAGATCAGCGAGGACAGGTGGCAGAGGAATCTGGAAAGTCTGACGGCCGGGATGTCCAAGTTGGATCGCAACGCTCCTGAGCGAGCTCGCCGCGAGTATGAAAAGGGCGCGCGATTTTTGATACAAAAAAATCCCAGCGGCGCTATCGAGGACTTGAAGAAGGCCCTCTCAATTTATCCAAGCTTCGTGTCGGCGCATAACGCGCTGGGCTCGGCTTACCTGAAGCTGGGCCAGAACGAGCAAGCTCAAACCGAATTTTCTCTGGCGGTTGCGCTGGACGATCACTTGCCCTACTCCTACCTCAACCTGGGATGGGCTCAGCTCGCCCAGAAGGATTTTTCCTCCGCGCAGGTGTCCATCCAAAAGGCCTCGAAACTTGCGCCGCTCGATCTGCACTTGCTCACGGCGCTTACTTATGCCGAGCTCTTGAATAATGACTACGGTGGCGTGATCGGCACCGCGCAGCAGGTGCACAGCCGCAAACACGAAGGCGCGGCCGTTGTGCACTACTTTGCCGCGGCCGCCTGGCAGGGTCAGAACAACCTGCAGGAGACCCAGAACGAGTTGCGGATCTTTCTCGATGAGGCTCCGACGTCCCCGTTTGCGGATGCGGCTCGGCAGATGATGGCGCAGATAAGAGACCTACAGAGTCAGCCTGCTCCGCCGCCGAAGGTCGAGATTGCCTATACCGCCGCGCCGCTTGATCCTAACGCCACGACGGCCGGGATTCCGCAGGCGGCCCAAAGGGTCTTGCAGCTGTTTGAGCAGCGGAAGCAGTTAGAGGAAGCGGAGGCGGAGCCAAGCTGTGAGTCGTGCCCGGAGCCAGGGAACTCGGGCCCATTCGCCACAGCCGCCTCAAACATGCGATCCGCAGGAGCGCGGCCTTCCAGCGCGAACCCTTCCCCCTACCTGTTGCGCAGCACGGTGAACGAAGTCGCCGTATTTTTCGCGGCCACGGACCATGGCAAGTCGGTGAGCGACCTCACCCGGCAGGACATTGTCATTCGAGATGCCGGCAAGCCGCCGGCAGCGATTACCCACTTTCGCGATGAATCCCAGTTGCCGTTGCGGCTTGGACTGGTCATCGATACCAGCGCTTCCATCACCAAACGATTTGGCTTCGAACAGAAGGCGGCTGCGGCGTTTCTAAAGGGATCGTTGACCCAAAAGAATGATCAGGCTTTTGTCGTAGGCTTTTCCAACGCGGTGCTGCTGGTCCGGGATTTTACCGCCGACAGCGCGAGGATTGCGCAGGGCCTCGATCAACTGGAGCCGGGAGGCGGAACCGCGCTTTGGGATGCGGTGAAGTTTGCCTCCGACAAACTGGGAGAGCTCGGCGAAGAACGGCCGGTTGCCAAAATGTTAGTGGTGATCAGCGACGGCGAAGATAATTCCAGCAGCGCGACTCTGAAGCAGGCGATTGAGAGCGCGGTGCGCAACCAGGTTGCGGTCTACACCGTGAGCACGCGGGAGTTTTCCGGCGAAGAGGAGCCCCGCGCCTTGATCGCCGACGGCGCCATGAAAGCGCTGGCGGCCCAAACCGGGGGCGCCGCATTTTTCCCGGATTCGCTCGGCAGCCTCGACCATCGGCTTTCCGAACTCCAACAGGTCATCCGCAGCCGGTATCTTATTTCCTACCGGCCCGCTGAATTTGAAGCGAACGGCGCCTATCGATCCATTGCGGTGATTGCCCGCAAATCCGGGCACCGGCTCCGGGTCTACGCCCGCCGCGGATATTACGCTCCCAATAGCACAGGCGAAGCCCGCTAGCCTGTGGCTGCGTGCCGGTGCCGAGCAGTTCGATCACGTGCGGCTTCGTGTCGATGATGGTGATCGTGTCTTGCTCCGCCCAGCAAGGCGACGCAGCCCGCACCAACAGACTTATGCCACGAGGCCTGCAGCAACTCACGAAATCCACAGCTCCCTGTGACATCTGACCTTGCCCTCAAAATCCGATTCGTTCATCATTGCCCCAGCAAAGGCAGTAGAGATCACGACCGGCGGAGGCCACAAAATCCGCCTGTAACTCCTTTGTTTGAGGTATTTTGATATCTAACTCCTTTAGACCTTCGGATTTGAAAGGAATTTCGCGCTAACCCGATGATTCCAATCACAGCGAAAGGGGTGGGGTATATCCTCCAAGCGCAGCCAACCCGGAAAATCTCAACCCGAGCACACTCCTCCCCACCCTCCGCTGAAACTATTTTACGAACAGAATTTCACAGGCCGGAACGGCGAACAATGTTGGGAAACAATGTCGGCGAACAATGTTTCTGAGAAACCCTACTCGCTGGTGAAGTAATCCACCGTCACGGGGTTCTCGAACAGCGAATAGTCGCGGGTGACGACGGTGATGCCGCTGTCGGTGACGAAGTAACGCGAGCGGTCGGCTTCGGTGTCATAGCCGATGGTGGTGCCTTCGGGGAGATGGACGTTGCGGTCGATGATGCAGCGGCGGATGCGGCAATGGCGTCCGACGGCGACGTGCGAGAAGATGATCGACTGGTCGACTTCCGAGTAAGAGTTCACGCGCACATCGGGCGAGAGGATGGAATTTTTGACCATGCCACCGGAGACGATGCAGCCGTTGGAGACGATGGAATCGAGCGCGGTGCCCATGCGTTCCTTCTCGGCGAAGACGAACTTGGCGGGCGGGTACTGGCGCTGGTGGGTGCGGATCGGCCAATCCTGGTCGTAGAGGTTGAAGATGGGCGAGACCGAGACGATATCCATGTTGGCTTCGTAGTAGGTCTCGAGCGTGCCCACATCGCGCCAGTAGAGCGCTTCTTTCTTGTTTTCGTCGAGGAAGTCGTAGGCGAAGACGCGATAGTCGCTGACCATCTTGGGCAGGATGTCTTTGCCGAAGTCGTGGCTGGAGGTCTGGTCCTCGGCATCTTTGAGCAGGACGGGGATGAGGACGTCGGCATTGAAGAGGTAGACGCCCATGGAGCCAGCGACTTTGTCGGGGTTCCACGGGGAACGCAGTTCGGTCTTGGCCGGCTTTTCTTCGAAGCCGTTGACCCGGCCGTCCTTATCGAAGTCGACCACTCCGAAGCGGGAACACTCTGCGAGATCGATCTGGATGGTAGCGAGAGTGACGTCGGCAGCGGAATCCTGGTGCTGCTTCATCATCTTGCCGTAGTCCATTTTGTAGATGTGATCGCCGGAGAGAATGAGGACGTGTTTGGGCTGCTCGGAGCCGATGGAATAAATGTTCTGGTACACGGCGTCGGCGGTGCCTTGATACCACTGATCGCTGACGCGCTTCATGGGAGGAAGGACTTCGATGAACTCGCCGACTTCGCGGCCCAGGATGTTCCAGCCTTCGCGGATGTGGCGATTCAGGGAAAGCGCTTTGTATTGCGTGAGGATGTAGACGCGGCGCAGGTCGGAGTTGAGGCAGTTGGAAAGAGTGATGTCGACGATACGATACATGCCGCCGAAGGTGACGGCGGGCTTGGCGCGGTCGCGAGTAAGAGGGTAGAGGCGTTCGCCGGCACCGCCGGCAAGAAGGACTCCGAGAGTGTCTTTCATCGGACGAACCTGAAAAACAGTAGATGGTAGCACACGAAGGAACGTTGCCGTGTGATTGGTGCATGGTTCCGTATAATGCGAGGCACGAAGACGCCGGCAGGTTCAATCCAGACTTCTGAAGAAGAAGAAGTGCGGAGGAACACTTACGTGGGCTCGGTGAAAAAGAGACAGCAGGACGCGACGCCGTTTCGCGATTATGAACGGCAGATTCGCCAGCAATTCACAGAGATATTTGCGCGCTCCGGTTTCGACGCCGGGCGCGATATTGCGGGCATCATTTTGAACCGGTGGGGGCATGCGTATCTGAGCCCGGCGCCGGGATTTTTCTTCGGCAGGGACGGGAAGCCCGCGCCCAGCGATGTGCTGCGGACCGCGCCGTTTGGACGAATTTCCTTTGCCAATACCGATCTTGCGGGAGTGATGGACCACCGCTATTCCATTCTTGAAGCGGATCGGGCCGTGGCGCAGTTGCTGGATCAGGTGTTGAGCGAGTGAGCGCGCCTGTGACTATTTTTCTTCTACCTTGATGCGCAGAGACTTGAGGAACTTGAGATCCTGGTCGTTGATTTTGAATTCGGGGTTGGTGGAGAGAGTGGTGACCAGGGAAGTCTTGTCGGAAGTTTTTTCGCCCTGCTTGCTGACGCCGATGGTGGCTTCGAGGACGAGAAAAATATCGTAGCCGCCTTCCTTGATGCGGGAGACGACTTCGGCGATCTGTTCGGAATCGGAGAGAGACTCGTTGATGGCTTCGCCGAGTTCCTTCATGAGCTGTTTGAGTTGCTGATCCACGTTGTCCCCCGATCGCCGTTTGCCCGGCTCAACCCTGACACTGGCACTTAGATGCCTGTGGCCGCTGAACGGTTTCGGTGGCGGGCGCAGGTTTGCGTTATTGTAGCGCCGCGGGCTGTTAAAATCGAGGCCGTGAGCAAGGTTTCTAATGCACGAAAGTTAGGGGTGGTGGCGCGGGTGGCAACGCAGCAGGCCAAGCGCAGCCGAGTGGTGCGGGCGGCGGCCAGCGCCGTGTCTGCGACCGGCCGCGCCTTCGGAAGCGTGCTGCACCAGTTGTGGCTGGAGGTTACGGGACTTGTTTTCCTGGTGATGGCGCTCAGCTTTGCGGGCGCGGCGGTGAGGGAATACGGGAAATATCATGCGGGGCAGGTTGGGCCGGGTCGCGTAGCGGTTGCAATTTGTTTCACAGTGACGTTTGCCTGGTTCGGGGTGAGCTCGTTTTGGAGGGTGAAGCGGAAGAGCAAAGGCGCGCGGTGATTGAGGCCGCCGGACAGCCGAGGGCGGCTGTCCCCACATGAGTTGTGAGGTTGGTCGAGAGCGTTGCCGCTGCACTGGACAGCAGACTCCCTTCGGCTGCGCTCAGGGCGAGATCTCTGCGCTGCGCGCTTCGGAATGACAATGCATTCGGGGTTCGGAAAAGAGCTTGAGTCATGGCGGAAAAAATTAAGTCTGCGGATAAGCGGCTGGTTACGGAGGCCGAAACGTCTGCGCACATTCCGGTGAATCCGCTGTATACGCCTGCCGATTTGAAGGGCTCCGACTACGAGAGCGAGGTTGGGTATCCGGGCGAGTATCCGTTCACGCGCGGCGTGCAGGCGACAATGTACCGCGGGCGATTGTGGACCATGCGGCAGTATGCGGGCATGGGCGACGCCGAGGAGTCGAACAAGCGCTACAAATATTTGCTGGCGAACGGGACGACCGGGCTTTCGGTCGCGTTCGATTTGCCGACGCAGATTGGGATGGACTCGGACCACCCGCTGGCGGCGGGCGAAGTGGGCAAAGTGGGCGTGGCGATCGATTCGATCGAGGATATGGAGCGGCTGTTCGCCGGCATCGAGCTGACTAAGATTTCCACATCGATGACCATCAATGCAACGGGATCGATTCTGCTGGCGTTGTATGTGGCGGTGGCGCGGCGCCAGGGTGCGGACATCCGGCAACTTTCGGGGACGGTGCAGAACGATGTGCTGAAGGAGTACATCGCGCGGGGGACGTACATCTATCCGCCGCGGCAGGCGATGCGCGTGATTACCGATATGTTTTCCTGGGCCAAGGAGAAGGTGCCGGAGTGGAATACGATTTCGATTTCCGGCTATCACATGCGCGAGGCGGGATCGACCGCGGTGCAGGAGGTGGCATTCACGCTGGGCAATGGCATGGCGTATGTGGAGGCAGCGATCAGAGCGCGGCTGGACGTGGATCAGTTCGCGCCGCGGTTGTCGTTTTTCTTTAATGCGCACAGCAATTTCCTGGAGGAGGTGGCCAAGTTTCGTGCGGCACGAAGGATGTGGGCGCGCATCATGCGGGAACATTTCAAGGCGAAGAATCCGAAGTCGTGGATGCTGAGGTTTCACACGCAGACGGCGGGGTCGACGCTGACAGCGCAGCAGCCGGAAAACAATATTGTGCGGACGGCGATTCAGGCGCTGGCGGCGGTGCTGGGCGGGACGCAGTCGCTGCACACGAATTCTTTTGACGAGGCGCTGGCGCTGCCGACGGAGCAGGCGGCGCGGATTGCGCTGAGAACGCAGCAGGTGATTGCTTATGAATCGGGCGCGGCGCAGACGATCGACCCGCTGGCGGGATCGTACTACGTCGAAGCGTTGACGAATGAGATTGAGAAGCGGGCGGCGGAGTACTTGGGAAAGATTGAAGTGATGGGCGGAATGCTGAAGGCGATTGAGCGCGGATTCGTGCAGCAGGAGATTCAGAACGCGGCGTATGAATATCAGCAGGCAGTCGATCATGGGGATGCGGTGGTGGTTGGGGTGAACCGGTTCGAAGTGGAAGCGGAGAAGGCGATTCCGATTCAGAAGATCGACGCGGCGCTGGAACCGAAGCAGATCGAGCGAGTGCGGGCGCTGCGAGCGCGGCGGGATGCGGGACCGTGGAAGAGTGCTTTGCAAGGAGTGGAGGATGCAGCGCAATCGGGTGCGCATGTGATGCCGCGTATTCTGGCGGCGGTGGAAGCTTACGCGACGGTGGGTGAGATAGCGGATGCGATGCGGCGGGTGTTTGGAGAGTATCGGGAGGCGGTGGTGATCTGAGACTGCATGTTTTGGTTTCCGAACAGAACGCAATAAATCCAGAAAAGAACTTGCGTTTTGTGGTCTAACTCGCGGCCCAGAGGTGTGTTTATGAACGTTCCCGCATCTACCTCTCTGGAGCAACAGGGCGTCGACCATTTTACGAATTTGAGCGCAGCCGAAAGGCTCTTAACTGCGGAAGGTTCCGGCGGGAGTGACAGCTTTCTGCGGAGCGGCGGAAGATGAAAATGACCCTGACTCTCCGCATCTTAAGGCTAACGACCCTGCAAAGTCCGCGGATTGGAAGCAGGATCACCGGGTCTGGTTAAGACCAGTTAGTCGGAGGTTTTGTAATCGCACGCGGTGCGGCAGGCATCGCAGTACATGAGGCCGTCCTGGCAAACGCGAACGTCGAGCACAGTTTGACAAAGACAGCAGTACTTGTCGCACTCGCACTGCGCTTCCGGCATTTCACACTGTGCACAGCGGTATTGGGCCTTGCCGGTTCCGGTGGACATAGGGATAGTTTAATGCCGTACGCGTGTGACGGGAACGTGCCGTTGGTAACCGGACGCAGGTTCGAGGCTCGCTCTCCAAGTTCTCCGTGTCCTCCGCCGGCTTAGCGCTCCAAGTGCCATATAATTCTCCCTAATGACCTTCCAACAGGTGCTGGATGGAGCGGAAGTCCTCGCGCAAAGCGGGGATCCGGGTGTGAGCAGTGTGGAATACGACTCGCGGCGAGTGAAGCCGGGGTGCGTGTTCGTGGCCATGCGCGGCGAGAGCAGCGATGGCAACCGGTTTATCGATCAGGCGATTCAAGCTGGAGCAGTGGCGGTGGTGACGGATTCGGCGCAGGAGAAGCAACGTCCGAAAGTGGGCTGGGCTTTGGTGCCGCACGGGCGGCGGGCGCTGGCACGGGTGAGCGCGAACTTCTATAAGAAGCCGGCGGAACGGATTGCGGTCACGGGAATTACCGGGACGAACGGAAAGAGCACGACGGCGTTTCTGGTGGAATCGATTCTGACGGCTGCGGGGCGGAAGAGCGCGCTGATTGGGACGATTGAATATCACGTGGCCGGGAAAGTGTTGCTGGCGCCACATACCACGCCGGAAGCGCTGGAACTGAATCGCATTCTCAGTGAGGCGATCGGAAACGGCGCGACCGACGCGGTGATGGAGGTTTCCTCGCACGCGTTGGCGCAGGAGCGCGTATATGGCGTTCCTTTTGATGTGGCCGTGTTTACGAATCTGACGCGCGATCATCTCGATTATCACAAAACGATGGAGGAGTACTTTGCGGCCAAGCGGGTGCTGTTTGAGGGCTGCGGTACGGACGCGCCGCGCGCCGTTGTGACGAATGTGGATGACGAGTACGGCGCGAAACTGGCGGAGTTCAGCCGGAAGCGCAGTTCCGTGGTGCTGAAGTATGGCTGGGAGCGCGGCGACTTTCACGCGGAGAAAGTGGAGGTCACGACGCGGGGAACACGATTCGATCTGGTGATGCCGGAGGGAAAGATTGCGGTGTTTTCGGCGTTGATTGGGCGCGTGAATGTGTACAACATTCTGGCGGCGGCGGGAGCGTGTTACGCGCGGGGGTGTGCGGCGCAGGCGATTGCTGCGGGGATCGGCAAACTGGCGTGTGTTCCGGGAAGGTTTGAGCGAGTGGACTGCGGGCAGCCGTTTACGGTGGTAGTGGACTACGCGCATACCGACGATGCTTTGCGGAATCTGACGGCGTTGGCGCGGGAGTTGGTTTCTGGAGCGGGAACGAAGGGAAGAGTGTTGACGGTGTTTGGATGCGGAGGAGATCGGGACCGGAAGAAGCGTCCGCTGATGGGCGAGGCTGCGGGGCGGGGTAGCGATTTCGTGGTGCTGACGTCGGACAATCCGCGGAGCGAGGATCCGCTGGCGATTATCAACGATGCGGTGGTGGGCCTGCAGAAGACTGGCGTGAAATATAGCGTGGAGGCTGACCGGCGGAAAGCAATCGCACTGGCAATTAGTGAAGCGCGGCCGGGAGATATTGTGCTGCTGGCGGGGAAGGGGCACGAGAAGGTGCAGGTCACGAGGGAGGGGGCGGCTCCGTTTGATGATTTGGAAGTCGCGCGGGAGGCGCTGCGGACTGTGGGGTTTGAATGCGCGAAGGCCCAGGTAGGAGCGAAGGGATGAGGCTGACGCTGGCACGGATTGCCGAGTTCATCTCAGCAGCGGGGGATTTCGCGCCCGAGGAAATGACGCAGGGTTACTCGATTGATTCGCGGACCGTGGAGCCGGAGCGGCTTTTTTTCGCGGTGAAGGGTGAGCGGCTGGATGGTCACGACTTCGTAGAGCAGGCGCTGGAGAACGGAGCTGTTGCGGCGGTGGTGCGGAAGGATCAGTTGAGCCGCTACCCGGTGCAGGCGCGGTTGTTGGCGGTGGCAGACACGCTGGTAGCGCTGCAGACGCTGGCCACGGCTGTGCGAAAGCTGTGGGGGAAGCCTCTGATCGCGGTGACTGGGTCGGCGGGGAAGACGACTACGAAGGAAGCGATTGCGCATGTGCTGAGCACGCGGTTTCGGGTGCTGAAATCGGAAGGGAACTTCAATAATCATTTCGGCCTACCGCTGATGCTGTTGAAGCTGGAACCGGAATATGACGTGGCCGTGATCGAGATGGGGATGTCGCATGCGGGGGAGATCCGGGCGCTGGCGAAGATTGCGCAGCCGGAGATTGGCGTGGTCACGAACGTTGCGCCAGTGCATCTGGAGTTTTTTGATTCGCTGGCGGGGATTGCGCGGGCGAAATACGAATTGATCGAATCGTTGCCGTCGAACGGAACGGCGGTGTTGAATGCCGACGACGAGTATGTGTCGCGGTTTGGGCGGGACTTCAAAGGCAAAGTGGTGCTGTATGGCACACGGGCGACTGCGAACGTGCGCGCGGAGAAAATCCAGTCAAAAGGCACCGAGGGTGCGGAGTTCGATGTGGCGATCGCAAGCGTGCGCGAGCATGCCACATTACCATTGGTGGGAGAGCACAACGTGCTGAATGCGCTCGCAGCCGTCGCGGTGGGTTTGGAGCGCGGGCTCAAGCCAGCGGAGGCAGTTGGGGCACTGGCTACGCTGGCTCCGGCGGACAAACGTGGACAGGTTCTCCAAGTGGGTAACATCACGGTGATCAACGATTGTTACAATTCGAATCCGAAGGCGTTGGAAGCGATGGTGGATGCGCTGGCGACGATGACGGCTACGCGGCGCATTGTGGTGGCGGGCGAGATGCTTGAGTTGGGGCTGGCCGGCGAAGAGATGCACCGGCAGGCCGGGCAGCATATGACGGAGAAAAAAATTGATGTGTTGCTCGGAGTGCGCGGGCTGGCGGAGGCGATGGTCGGAGGCGCGAGGCAGGCGGGAACCCGGGCAGAGTTTGTAGCGGCGCCCGAAGAGGCCGGTGAATGGCTGGCGCGCGAGACGCGGGATGGAGATGTGGTCTTGTTGAAGGCTTCACGCGGCGTGAAGCTGGAGAAGGCGCTGGAAGTATGGAAGGCACGGCGCGACGGCAAGTAATTCTTCACCACGGAGGCACGGAGTCACGGAGAAAGCGAAGGAATGTTCCTACGAGGTGGTGCCGGCTTAGTTAGTTCTCCGTGACTCCGTGTCTCCGTGGTGCAACGAAGTTGGAGTTTGGTAAAGACATTTTCGTGCGGGACGGAGGCTGATTGCTCTACTGGCTG
Organism: Acidobacteriaceae bacterium; assembly: GCA_003140075.1. Classification (GTDB taxonomy): domain Bacteria; phylum Acidobacteriota; class Terriglobia; order Terriglobales; family Acidobacteriaceae; genus Sulfotelmatobacter. The sequence goes on from PLIO01000057.1 coordinate 54,092, forward strand.
TTGTTCCTGAAGCTGCAACATTATTTTCCGCCGTTCCGCATCTTCCGTTATTTGACGTTCCGCACCGCGTTCGCGAGTCTTACCGCGCTGTTTACCGCACTGATCGTGGGACCGCTGGTGATCAACCGGCTCCGCGAATTCCAGATTGGACAATACATTCGGGAAGAAGGACCGAAGGCTCATCAGAAAAAAGCCGGAACGCCGACCATGGGCGGGTTGCTGATCGCGATTGCCATCGTGGTGCCTACGCTGCTGTGGGCGGACCTGAGCAACCGCTTCGTTTGGATCGCAGTATTTGCCACGTGCGCGTTTGCGGCGATCGGATTCACGGATGACTACACCAAGGTGGCGCATCGCCGGAATCTGGGGCTGACTGGGCGGGCGAAGATCGGACTGCAGATTGCGACCAGCATTGTGATCGCCGTGCTGCTGATCGCGATGCAGACTTATGGCATGTATTCGACCAAGCTGATTGTGCCTTTCTTTAAACAATTCCATCCCGACTTGGTGGCGCAGAATCTGGAACGGTTCCCGCATCTTTGGCCGCTGGCGTTCCTGCCTTTTATTGCATTCGTAGCTTTCGTGATTGTGGGATCGAGTAACGCGGTAAATCTTACGGACGGACTGGACGGGTTGGCGATCGGGTGTACGGTGATTGCTGCAGGGGCGCTCTCGGTGCTGACCTATGTGAGCGGGCACGCGACTTTCGCGACGTATCTGGAAATTCCACGTATGCCGCAGGTGGGCGAGTTGACCATATTTTGCGGGGCGATGGTGGGATCGGCGATCGGATTCCTGTGGTACAACGCGCATCCGGCGGAAGTGTTTATGGGCGACGTGGGATCGCTGGCGCTGGGCGGGGCGATTGGGACGGTCGCGGTGATCATCAAGCAAGAATTGCTGTTGCCGTTTATCGGCGGAGTGTTTGTGATCGAAGCGGTGTCGGTAATCCTGCAGGTGGGATCGTACAAGCTGCGCAAAAAACGAATTTTCAAGATGGCGCCGCTGCATCATCATTTCGAGTTGATGGGATGGTCGGAGTC
>PLIO01000230.1 GCA_003140075.1 Acidobacteriaceae bacterium
GTCCTTTTTTCAGCAGCGGCTCTTGAAACTTAGGCACGGCAAAAGCGCCGAGGGCCGCCAACGGCAGCAGCTTGAGCAATTCACGGCGGCTGGCGGCTTTAAACTCTCCCATTGTCAGTAGGCAATGCCATTCGATTTATCGAAGTATTTGGTGAATTTTAATAGCGGATCACTCGCAGGGCGATCCGCTTCCATCTTAATCGCAATATGCTACTTCTTCACCATCGCGTTCGGCACGGCGCATTGCTCGGACGCATGTTCATGCTCGTGACTTTGAATCCAGACGCCGCCAAACTGTCTTTCGACATCCTGTCCTTTGACATACTGTCTGTGGACATTTTGTCGTCCGACATTGCGCTCTCGCCCTGCATCATCCCGGTCACCCTGACCTTGTGGCCGACATGCGGTTTGAGGTCATCGGAACTCATCAGCTCGACGCCATCGTTTCTTATACGAATGGCCTGATGCGGCCAAACCGCAGTAGAGGTGACTATCGAGGTGGCAAGAAGTTTCAACAAAGGACTAGAGACTTAAACCTGGCGAGATTTCGCTGATGGCAGTTGTCGCCGCTTAATTTCGTTAATTCCGGGCATGCTGACGTCCATCACCCGGGATGGCGTACACCATGCTCGATTGTCATCCTGCGCGATGGTGACAGACCCAGCGTGCTCTGCCCCAAGAAAACCGGGACAAGCACCTTGTGCAACTCACTCACAACCGAGGATTGCCGCCCGAAAGTTTCTCCGGGATCAGCGATCGGTCAGGGACGTCGTGCTTGCCCAACGGGAAGGGGGCGATGTGGCTCTGAGTTTCCCATTCCGCCAGGCACCTTGGCGTCCGCCTTGTAGCAGACCGAATTCAGATCAGTGAGCGAGAGGCAATTGGCCTTATGCGAACGCGGATGCCGGTATTGGGATTCTAGTCTGACGATTTTCCTTGCTGCTTCGATCGAGCAACTGATTCTGAAACAGTCGCTTTCTCGCTTTCAGACTTATCGGCACGTTTTCTGACCGCGCGAAACTGCATGTCGCTCATTCTAAAGATGAAAACTAGTGCCGAGAGCGGGTTACGAGTAGACCAAAAAATCACTCCAACCTATTGATTATAAAGGAGTTGGCGGAGAGAGTGGGATTCGAACCCATCGTTCAACGTAGTTTTATGNNGGGCAGTGGAAGGTTCTCTTGGTTGTGACGACCGATTAATTGTTGGTGCCATCGTGATTTGATCGGCATTGGGGCGGCGGTTGCCCGTCGACCCCTGCCATACCACCGTGGGTACGGGCCGTACACGGCGGTTCGAGTCAGTTACGCTAACACCCAGGAAGTTTCCGTCATGACCTCCCAATCCACATTGGCCGACAGCGTAGTACTGCGGCCGTTCCGGTAGTCCAAAAGGTTCTTCTAACGCGATCTTCCGCGTATGTATCGTCCATCCTTCCATGATGCAAACTGAGGAACTACCGTTCAGGGAAGAACGACAATTTTCCCGAGCGCTTGATTCTGCTCCATGTACCGATGAGCGTCGGCTATTTCGTCTAGACGAAAGGTTCTTGCGAGTGGGATCTTCAGCGTTCCTGCTCGAATGCGTTGCGAAAGCTCATTAAATGGCATGTTCAGGAGATCCTGAGAGTTGCCTCCGTAGGTTGTCAGACGAACCCCAGGCGGTATGGCCGCGGACGGGTTGAAATCGTGAAGCGACCACTCGTTGCCAACGATGCCCGTCAGACAGAGAATGCCTTTCTTGCGCACACAGCGTAGTGAGTCCAAAAGTGTCTTTGTGCCGACGAGTTCCAGAAGCTTATCTACTCCGTCACTCACGAACCTTTTGACCTGATCATGAATCGCTCCGTTATCGACCAAGACTTCACTGGCGCCGAGATCGCGAAGGAAAGCAACGCGCTCAGGATTCCGCGTCGTTGTGTAGACAATCGCGCCCATGTCGCGAGCGAGAGCCAATGCAGCGAGTCCGATCGAACTAGTACCTCCGCGGATCAGGAGGAGTTCGCCGGCCTTCAGCTCCAGTGAACTTTCAAAAGAGCCCCACGCTGTCTGAAGCATCTCCGGAAGGGCGCCCAAGACCTCCCATGGCAACTCGGTTTTTACCGCCAAGACTTGATGGTCGGGGACTACGGTGAATTCTGCATACCCACCGTCAAACTGCCTACCCATCCCACCCATGGCGGTGACGACGACTTCTCCCTTCCTGAATTCTCCGCCTGGTGCCTGCTCTACAGTTCCCGCAGCTTCGATGCCCAGAATGCGCGGCAGCTTCACATCGGGCGAGTGCCCCTGGCGCGTGAACACCTCGGAGCGGTTCAGGCCAAATGCCTTGATGCGGATCAACACTTGGCCTACAGAAACTGCAGGGACCGGGACGCTCTCTACTTTCAGGTTTTCAGGACTGCCGGACTCGTGAAGGACGGCAGCTTTCATAGTCAGCATAATCAGGCCCTCGGGTTGAAAGTTGCGAATACCTGATCAAAGGTGCCTCGTTCCATAGCGAACCTGATCGCCTTAGCACGCTCAACCACAACTTCATGGGTATCCGGTTCTGATTGAAGGATTGCCATCACCTCACCGATAAATTCGGGAAGTGGCATCGCT
>PLIO01000095.1 GCA_003140075.1 Acidobacteriaceae bacterium
AACCGCCGCTGCTCTTCGCGCTGAAACGTCTCCTGATCGGGATACATCTGCTTTTGCAGCGCCGCTTCGTCAAAAGTCTCATTGGCAACAGTCGCATTCTTGAATACGATGGTCACGCGATAATCCCAGCGCCCGTCTTCGGTGGTGTGGTAGCGCGGTTGATCCATCCACACCTTCACGATCCGCCCCATCTCGGCCTCTTTCTTGAGCACGGGATAATGGTTTTTCTTGAACAGCTTCAGAAATTCATCCGCATGTCCCCACTTCGCTTTGTAGTAATACTCAACCACGAAGGGTTTGTCGGAAGATGCGCCTGCAACCTGAGCGCTGGAAACGATGGGGAGAGCGATGGCAAAGAAAAGCACTGAAGCAAAAACGCGGGACATTCGAATCACGGAAGCCTCCTTGTAGATTTCACCTTGTACACTAACAAAACGGCTAGGGCAAAACATCCCTGGAGGGGAGAAAACGAAGTTGAAAAGCGACGAACAGGAGATCGTGAATCTCTTCGAAGACGGCGACCGCGCCCTGATCGCCGCGGATGTTATCGAACTCTCGCGCATCTTCGCCGACGACTACATTCAGTACGATGAACTTGGCGAGCCCCACACCAAACAAGACGTGATCAGCAACCTCAAGACCGGCGCAATCCGCTATCTCTCGATGACTTCCACGGGACGCCGCATCCGGCTGTTGAGTGCAAAGGTAGCGATCGTCCATGGCTCAGAGGAAGACGACGTCGAGCATGGTGGCCAACGCTTCCCTGTTCGCTACATCTACATGGATGTGGTTGTGAACCGCAACGGAAGATGGCAGATCGTGGGATCACAGTTGGCAAAGCCGTCTTGAAAATTAGGACGCTCCGCTGCCAAGAGAAGACACTTGGCTAAGGCTTCATTTCTTCAATCTTCACGCCTTCCGGCTTCGCGAAAAGCTTCGCATCGAACGGAAGCTGTCCGTATCCGCTGTACCAATAGATCTCGCCCTTCTCTCCCCGCACGCGTCCCACGCTCAACGGGCGCTCTGGCGTTCCATAAGTAAATAACGCAAGCTTCGACCCTCCGATTTCCAATTCGTACAGCGTTGTTTTCCTGGTTTGTAAGACTGGACCTTCTTGCGGTTTCGCGCCCTTACTCTGAAACCATTCCATCTCTAGCCCGAACTCCAAGCCTGCTGCTTCCTTGTCGGGATCGTCCGCGAACAGCGGCAGATGGCAATTGAATGTGGGGCCGGGATCGACGCCATGCCTAGCCGTTTTCGTCATCAAATTCGTCATCCAAAAGTCGGGTTCATTGGTGACCGCCAATCCGTGAATTCCGTTCTTTGTGTCCGGTTCCTCTTCCATGCGGCAGTAACGGCCGCCTGCGCGATACATTGTCTTGGGCTTAGCCGCAAAACTCTCCGCCGGAATCTCCGGCCCCTGTAGCTGCACTACCACCTTCGTCATTTGCTTTGGTGGATCTTGGGAGAACGACAAAACGCTCCGTGCGGAGGCAATAAAAAGAAGCAGGAGAGTTGTCATATCGCCGCCCACTTTATCATTTCCCGGCTAAGACGCGCAGTCCGAACGACGCCAACGATACGGCCTTACTGGCCGACGGCCGACGGCCGACGGCTGATTCTATTCTGCCAATGCGTCCATACAAAATAACCCGCTCCCACCACCAACACCACCCCAATCACCGCGTCGAACTTGTGAAAATATTTCCCCAGCTCCCGCCAGTTCTCACCCAGCTTCATCCCGAGATAAGCCAGCCCCAGGCACCACGGCCACGATCCCAGAAACGTGTAAATATGAAAGCGGCCCCGCGGCATGCGCGCCACTCCCGCCGGAAGCGCAATAAAAGTGCGAATCACCGGCAGCAAGCGCCCGATGAAGACCGCCAAATATCCCCAGTGTGCGAAGAAGCGGTCGGCCCAGTTGAGTTCGCGCCGCCCGATCAGAATCCAGCGCCCATACCGCTCCACCAGCGGACGCCCACCGTGACACCCGATCTCATACGCCACCAGCGATCCCAGATTGCACCCCAGCGCTCCGGCCGTCGCCACCCACAACAGCTTGAACGTCCCCGTAAAGACCAGGTAGCCGGCAAACGGCATGATCAGTTCCGAAGGCAACGGAATGCACGCCGATTCAATCGCCATCAGCAGCGCGATGCCGCCATAGCCAGTCGTGGCGATCACGTAGTTGATGAACACAAAGACGACACCTAGAAGTTTTTCGGTCATGAAGGCAGTTTCTCGGTTCTCAGTTCCCAGTTCTGAGTTCTCAGTAAAACCCTTCGGCCCCAGACTGAGAATTGGGAACCGAGAACTGAGAACTGCTTTCAAGTCTATCGGAAATCAGCGGCGGAAACGCCGCTGCTAGAACGACCCATCCTGGGTAAAGGTGTAGCCGGGGAGCGCTGCGCCTTGCGGAGTCTTGGTTACTTTGACTCGCACGGTAGGCGCATCCGGCGCGGTGATGCCCGCCGGCCGCAGCATCGCAAATTGCGTAAACACTTCGCTGTACACTTTGGTGACCAGGTAGTCCTGGCCATCGGCATCGTTGCGCCAAACCTGCCCGAGTTGGATGGAACTTACCGCCATAGGGATTCTGAAGACAATGGGTTGAACTCCAGACTACCGAGTGGCGTGAACGCAGTCAATCATTCCCGTGGTTACCGAGGTCTCTGCTAAGATGTTGCCCTCATGCCCCGCGGTCGAACTCCCCGCCAGCCCGCCCGCTCCGGCCGCCAGGACCGTGTGGCGCGGACACTCCTGTCCGCGAAGGCAGCGCCCAAACAGCCTCGCGGAAGCAACGTTGATCGTGGAAGCCGAGGCAATCGTGTGGGGACGGCCGCCCCCGGCCGTCCAGTCACCGCCAAGTCGCCGCCAGCCGTCGAAAGAAAGAAACGAAACGCCTACAATCCCCTCGCTCCCGACCGCATCTCAGAAATTCTGAAGCGCCTCGACCAACTCTATCCCGAAGTCACCTGCGCCCTCACCCACTCGAGCGCCTGGGAACTTCTGCTCGCAACAATTCTTTCCGCGCAGTCGACCGATGTCAACGTAAACCGCGTCACCCCCGAACTCTTCCGCAAATATCCCACCGTCCAAGCCTTCGCCGCGCTCACGCCCGAGCAACTGGAACCCGATGTCCGCTCGACTGGCTTCTTCCGCAACAAATCAAAATCTGTGGTCGGCGCGGCGAAAAAAATCGTCGCCGACTTCGGCGGCCAGGTCCCGAACGACATGGAAGAGCTGCTCACCCTCCCCGGCGTCGCCCGCAAGACCGCCAACGTCGTTCTGGGCACGTGGTTCAAAAAGGCCGAAGGCGTCGTCGTCGACACCCACGTGCACCGCATCTCCCGGCGCCTCGAACTCACCGCCAACGACGATCCGCAGAAAATCGAGCAGGATCTGATGCGCATTATCCCGCGCGACAAATGGATTCTCTTCTCCCACCAAATAATCTGGCACGGACGCAAACTCTGCATCGCCCGCAAACCCAAGTGCGTCGATTGCCCGCTCGAAAACCTGTGCCACGCCGCCGATAAAACCTGGAGCACGGTCGAGATGCACGAGAACGCGAAAGCCTAAGGAGGGATTTGGTGCCACTACCAGCGGGACTTGATTCGATTGCTGGAGCGCAGGAACTTTACGACTGGTTTGGATACTGGCCCGGCTTCCACGACGCGGAAGTCCTCAAGTTCCGTTTAAGCATCGGCGAGCCATCCTACCTGGTCGTCCACACTTGGGAGATGACGAACAATGTAAATGCACAGGGCTTCTACGAACTGATAAAACACATTGTCGTAGAAGTCGCTCTGGAAGGCATATCCAACGTGAATCTTGGGGACTTGGCGGAACACAGCATTCTTCTCGACCTTGGCGCGGAGAAAACTGAGCGAGGATTCCGGCTGGATTTTTCCGCAGCCTACGGCCTATTTGGGACTATTGAGGCTCAAAGGCTGTCCCTGCACCTCAAGCCCGGGAAGCCATTCCCCCACACTGCCGTGCCATCATAGGCAGCGGACACTTTTGATATAATGGTCACTGGAGTGACCACATGAGAATCAGCACCGTCCGTGACTTCCGTGACCGGGCCACCACTTTGCTTCGCTCCGACGATCCCATTCTCGTCACCCGCCGGGGCAAGGTAGCGGGAATCTTTCTGCCGTGGCGGGAAGCCACTTTGCCTGTGGATTTCAAGCGTGAACTGTTCGCCATGCTCACCGCGGAAATTGCCCATCAGTTGAAAAGAAAACGGGTAAGCGAAAAGGCGGTCCTGCAGGATTTCGAGCACTGGCAGAAGGAACGCCGTGAAGCTGGCCGCCGACGCTAATGTGCTCTTGTCCGCAGTGATTGGCGGACGCGCCAAGCTCGCGCTCCACCATCCTCAGATCGGCGAGATCTTCACTACGGAACACACCTTCGCTGAGGTCGAGGAGTATTCTCTGGTCCTGGCCAGGAAGAAACGCATGCCTTCGGATATCCTGCTTCTGGCCCTTGCCGCATTGCCGGTAACACTCGTGAAACGCGACCAATACGCCAAGAACATGGCCGAAGCCAAAAGGCGGATCGGACCTCGCGACCCAGACGATGTCGATTAACTTGCACTCGCCCTTCATTTGCAAATTCCCATTTGGTCGAACGACAAAGACTTTGAGGAGCTAAATGTTCACTTGTTCACAACGGAGCGTTTGTTGCGCCATCTCCGCATGATTGAGTAGCATAATTTCTCTGACCACAACCCCCTGGGGAAACGGACTCTGGTTTCTTTATTCCACTCCTCTTTCATGAGGCTTCAATCATGCGCACGCTCCCACTCTTTGCTATCGTCATACTCATGAGCACAGTCGCTGAAACCCTGCCCGCGCAAACCCTCCCCGCGCCACAAGCGGTTACCGATCCCAAGCAGATCGCCTCCAAGCCCAACGCGCAGGTCGAGCCGCGCAGCCTGACCATCGAAAAGCTCTACATGACGCGGCAAGTGGGCAGAGCCACGTGGTCGCCCGACGGCAAGAGCATCGCCTTCATCTCCAACATGAGCGGACGCAACAACCTTTGGCTCGTTCCCGCCGAAGGCGGATGGCCGGTTCAGCTCACGGTCAGCGACCAGCGCCAGGCCGCGCCCGCGTGGTCGCCCGACGGCAAGTGGATCGCCTAT
>PLIO01000051.1 GCA_003140075.1 Acidobacteriaceae bacterium
CAGCAACTGCGGGTAAAAAGTGCTGGGCAGCGGAACAGCCTTCTCATCGACAAGGGGGCATCGCATTGCGTTCGCCAGAGGGCTTCCTAATGCAAAGTCCGTGGTACGGCTTTGCTGGGGAGGTGTTGTTGCTCAACCTCGCTCAACCAAGCGACGCCTTCCGCGATTGAGTTTCCGTAGGTCTGAAGTCTGGGAGGTTTCAAGTGTTTGATCAAATCTGCTTCCGGCAGGGTCTTAAGAACCTTGACCACTTCATGAACGTCGGTTCCCTTGGCTATTTCAACATCCTTATCCTTAAAATGGGCAAGGCGATTTCGCAAGTCAAATACTTGTTTCATCTGTGTCTTCAACGTCTTGACTCGCTCCTGGTCAGGGCTTTTTGCGAAAGCAGAGACAATGGCAAACTTTGCATGAAACGATGCACGCTCCACTGCGTGCTCCCAGAGGGCTGTCGCGGCGATACCAAATTTGGTCGAATGCTCTAATAACTTCCTCAGAGTGTCATTGCACTTCGCTTCAAGCCAAAAACATCCGAAGACAATCAGGCGGACGCCTAAGTCGGTTTTTGGGTTTCCTTGTTGAAGTTCAGTGGTCGCGGACTGGAAAAGTTCGCGGTAGGTGAGATCAAGACCTGCGTTTCCAGAAATCGAAATGTGTCCGGTCGGCGAAATTACTGTTCTTATCCTGCGCATAGCTACACCTGCGCGAATGATTATAAAACAACAATTGCATTCCCCTGCCGTGCGCCGGTCGGGGATATGGTGCGCAGGACCTATCGCGCAGTGGCTCCAAGCTCAGGAGCCTGTTGAAGGAAGTGCGGGAAGCACTCTAGTCCCTCTTCTCCTAGATTCCTAGCGATTGTTTCGGAGCACTGTAGTCTTCCATTTAGGCGACGCCTCTTCTATCCCGACGATTATGTACTCGGTACGAAGGATTCTGCTACGCTGGCGAAATGGCGGCAGACCCACGGCTAGACGGCATCCGCGCCAAGATTGACCGGGCGAGTATACAGCTTGGGAGATTTGAGCATGACGCCGCAGCATTTCAACGAGGAGCGTTCACCACGCGAGTGGAGCCAGATTTCAAGGCGGGTGTATTTAGGCTCTTTGCCAAAGATATGGGTCTCGGTGATCCACCCATTCAACTGAGACTTCTTGCCGGTGAAATTGCTTATCAGTTGCGTTCTGCCCTCGACCATCTCGCCTACATCTTTGCCGTGCAAGTGCCCGAGTGGAGCCGGGAGTTTCCGATATTTGATACCCGCGCCGGATACCAAACCAAAGGACTCTCCAAGATAAAGGGAATGTCCTCCTATCACGAGACAGTCGTGGAGAGCGTCCAACCTTACAAGCGAAAGGGGGACGGTGGTCCTGCTCACTTCGATCCCTTGTGGATGCTCCACAGCATCAATAACACCGACAAGCACAGAGTCATTCCTGCTTGTGCCACATATCCCAGCGATCTCAGGGTCAAAGTGCAAGCAGGAACCGGGTTCGACACTCACTTGGTTCACATGTTGCCGGGTACCACACGCCCCACAGATGGCACGGAGATCACCAGTTTCCCGTGGCGCGATCTTCATGTGAGTGTGAATGTAGAGACATTTTGCGTAGTGGCGTTCGAGAAGATCGCTGACTCGCTGTTTCAGCCGATTGTCTCGTTCTTTACGGGCGCGATCTGCGAAGTCGCAGACATTGTGAATAGGTTCTAGAGCTTCCCTGATGGCTATTCTCGTAAAGCGGAAAGAGTTCGAACTTCCCGCAGAGGGATTGCACAACGCTGTCATCTCGCGGATCGAAGACCTGGGCATTGTTGAAACAGCAAACGGTAAGAGAGACAAGGCCCACATCTTTTTCATGATCCTAGATCAGGAAGCCAAGGAAAACGGTGAGGTTTTTCTGTCGGTCAACAAAGTCCTCGACGGAAAGAACAATGTCAGCAAGCTGCTGAACGCCCTCAAGATTTCACCTGGAGAAGAATTCGATCTCTTAGAACTCGTGGGCGCACAGTGCTGTGTCGTAATCCAGCACAACAATATCGACGGCCAAGCAGAATTGCAGGCCACGATTGTAGCGGTATTGAGCAAGCGATGAAGGAAGGAGAAGAATCGCTCTACTGCAAGCGCGAACATACCAAAATGATATATTCGCAGGTGCTAGGAGCGAACTGGAAGGAGGTTTCCTTCGGATGATGCACCGCCCTTCTCTGATTTTGCATATCCTGCTTGTCGCGCTCCCGACCTTTGCTCAGACCACTACGGCCAAAACCAATGGAGTATCGGAGCCTCCTGAGCTAACCGGGGCACCCAAGAATGTCACCAAGCCTACTGACGCTGACACTGAATTGTTTGAAATCATTGGGCATCTGAAAGATGAGCACGAAATAAAATCCACCCTCCCAAAGTTGGACGCATTCGTAGAAAGGCACCCGGACTATTCGGACGCCCTGTTCCTCAGGGCGACCTGCAAAGCCTGTATCTTGAATAGCAATGACTTCACTTCCATCCAGAGTGACGTGGTAGCAGCCATGTCCCATTCTGGTCAGGTTTACAACAACACAGATTATTATTCGCTCCTCGGTAAGATCGAATTTGCCAAAGGGAACTATATCAACGCGGTGGATTATCTCGACAAAGCAATGGTGCGCGACTTGAGCACCGCGAATAGAATGTTCAACATTGAGGGCGTCCAACCAGAAAAGACTTCCAAGTTTTGCGTTTGGAATCTTGCAGACTTGGACGGGCTCGTAGCTCGATTTCCGAAAGACTACCGGCCTTGGCTGTTTCGTGGCCTGTACTACGAATTCTTCACGACGTTCAAAGAGGACTACTATCCACCGGCAATGCAGAACTTCCAAAAGGCTGCCCTTTTGAATCCTTCATCGCCCTTGCCGCCATATCTGATCGGACAGGTGTACTCAAAAGCTTCTTTCTGGACAAAGAAAGCGTGGGCATCTGGTCAGGATCGAGACGAGCAAACTAGGAATGCCGCACAGGCTTATACAAGAGCGATCCGGCTAGACTCCAAGTTCCTCCCAGCATACGAACAAAGGGCCAGCGGCTACCTGAATTTGAAACAATACCAACAGGCCATAAGCGATTACGGAATGGTTCTTAAGCTCGACCCTGAAAACACCACGGCCTATGCCGACAGAGGGTTGGCGAAGTTGGAGACTGGAGATAATTGGGGAGCGATATTTGATTTCGGTGATGCGATTCGTCGGGAGAAAGAGGATGCCTCATACTCACCAAACCTGTACGAGAATCGCGCCGATGCTTACGTTCGTTTGGGTCAGTACGGTAAAGCAATAGCGGATTACGACAAAGCGATTGAACTGAGGTTCGGCCAGATGACCATTTCGCTCAGTCTAGCCCAGGTTAGGGGCCTGTATCCCGAATATGATCAGGTCTCTGACGAAGTGTTGTTGCACAAACTGCACGATCTGTTTTGGCCGAACATGGAGTACGTGGGTTTCGCCAAGCAATTAACTGACGAGAACGGAAAGTGGGCATTCAGCCTGCTGAATGAACTGTA
>PLIO01000003.1:0-14944 GCA_003140075.1 Acidobacteriaceae bacterium
AAAGGCGCGATGCCGCTGAATGAGATCTTAAAAGTTGGGATTGCCGTAGCTGAAGCGCTGGCCGTCGCACATCGTAGCGGAATTGTGCATCGCGATCTTAAGCCGGGGAACATTATGCTGACACAGGGCGGCGCGAAGCTGATGGATTTTGGTCTGGCGAAACCGCTGGGAGTGCAGGCGGCGGGATCGGGAGTGGCGGGATCAGGAACAGCGCCGCCATCGTTCACTGCGGCGGCGACCTTGAGCGGGCCGAGTCCCCTGACTCCGCTCACGACGGCGGGCAGCATCGTCGGCACTATTCAATACATGTCGCCGGAGCAGATCGAGGGAAAAGAAGCCGACGCGCGCTCTGACATTTTTGCGTTCGGTGCCGTGCTCTATGAGATGGTGGCGGGCAAGCGACCGTTTGCGGGCAAGAGTCAAATCTCGCTGGCTTCTTCCATTCTGGAGAGTGATCCGGCGCCGATCAGCACGGTCAAGCCACAGACACCGCCCGCCTTCGACCATGTGGTGACGACCTGCCTGCAGAAAAATCCCGAAGAGCGCTATCAGACAGCACACGATATCAAGCTGGAGTTGCAGTGGATTGCGGCTGACAGATCGTCTGCGGCCGTTGCGCCAGCGACGATGACGCTCGCACCGTCTCGCAGCCGTGAGCGCATTGGTTGGGCCGCGGCTCTGGTAGCCGCGATTGTTTTGACCGCGGCTGCTGCCATGTTCTTCTACCATCCGGTTCAGACTACGCGCTCTATCCGCGCTGTCATTGATCCTCCGGAAAAGACCACATTCAATTTGACTGGCGATTCGGCAGGTCCGCCAGTGCTTTCGCCCGATGGTACATACGTCGCGTTTGCGGCCACCGGCACTGACGGCAAGACTGCACTCTGGGTCCGTCCCACGAACTCGGTGGAAGCTCGCGAACTGCCGGGCACCGACAGCGCGACTTTTCCCTTCTGGTCGCCCGACAGCCGTTCCCTCGGGTTCTTTGCCGACGGCAAACTCAAAACGGTCGATCTCGAAGGCGGCTCGACGCAGATGATTTGTGACGCGCCGCTCGGTCGCGGCGGCGCCTGGGGAGCGGATGGAGTGATCCTGTTCTCGCCGGCTCCCACAGCGCCGCTCATGCGAACGACCGCCAGCGGCGGAACTCCAGCTGCTGTTACGAAGCTAGACACCGCTCTGCAAACCTCGCATCGCTGGCCGTTTTTCCTTCCCGACGGTAAGCATTTCCTCTATATCGCGCTTCACCATGACGCTTCCAAGTCTGGGAACAACATGCTTTACTATGCGTCGCTCGATGGCCGGGAGAGTCGTCCCCTGTTCCGCTCTCAAACCAATGCGGTTTACGCCAGCGGTTTTCTTTTGTTCGGACGTGGCGACCAGATAATGGCGCAGCGGTTCAATCTTTCCTCTGGAACGCTGAGTGGGGAACCCCAGAATGTGGCCAAGGGTGTGATGAACGACGCCAGCACCTGGCACATGGACGCCTCCGCCTCCGACGATGGTCTGCTGGTTTTCGGCAGCGGCGCCTCAGGCGATCTGGAGTTAGTCTGGATGGATCGCAGCGGGAAGATCAGCACCATTGCCGACAAGCTCCCTGACTTGCAGAGCGCGGTGCTCTCCCCGCAAGCGGACCGCGTCGCTCTTCAGATGAACGCAGGCCAGACCGATATCTGGGTGCTCGATCTGACGCGAGGAGTGCGCACCAGAGTCACATTTGGGCCGGTTGGGAATGTTTCGCCCATCTGGTCGCCCGACGGCAAATGGATCGCGTACTCCTCTGCTCAAAACGGTCACTTTGCAATCTGCCGCAAGCCCTCTGACGGCAGCGGCGTGGAAGAGACTTTGTTAACAGTTGAACAGCAGCCCGGGCTCCACGATTGGTCGCGCGACGGCAAGTATCTGCTGTATTCGCTGCCCGTCCCGGGTGGCCCCTTACGGCAGATATTCGCCTTGCCGCTGGAGGGAGAGCGCAAGCCGTCAGTGGTAGTGGAGCGGGGTGCGGGTGGAAAACTTTCTCCAGACGGCCATTGGCTCGCCTACCAATCGGCCGAATCGGGCAGGTTCGAGGTTTATGTGACGCCCTTTGGCGGCGGGCAGGGTAAGTGGCAGGTCTCGGCTAATGGCGGACAACATCCGCAGTGGAGCAAGGACGGCAAAGAACTCTACTACATGGACCTGACTTACAGTCTTTTCGAGGTCCCGTTAACGAATGCGGGCGGCGCACTGCAATTCGGTGTGGCTCAGAAGCTGATCACCAATTGGTCCTCTCCGCAGGTCTTCTACGACGTCTCGCCCGATGGCAAGAAATTTCTTCTCGACCGGGTTGCGCAGCAGATCAGCCAGTCTGTCACCGTGGTTACGGACTTCACGGCGGGGCTGAAGAAGTAAGTGCCACGGCCAGCTATGCTGACGTGGGCTCCGGAGCAGCGGAACCGGTTCCTCTTCCGGGTGACGGGCCACCCGGAAGTTATGCCCGGCGGGCCAGAAGTCGGCTTCGGGGAAGTGCGGTGCTGTCAAATTTCTGAGCGCTGTCATCTCCGCGAAGTCCGTTTCTGGATAGCTTCCGGACTGCCGACCATCCGGGAGTGATCGCGCGGTAACTCGAATTAAAATGCGGACGCGGTTAACGTTACGAGTTGTGCCAAGTGAGTCGTGCGCCTTCCTTGGGGTGCTAAACTTACCGTCGATTTGCATCCCCTTTCAGAGAGAGAAGCGTGAGCGATCTGACATCCAAGTCAACTCCGAATAACGCGGGCGCGAGCGACAGTTCGGACCCTAAGGCCGCCTTCAACGCAGGCGCTACTCCGATGAAACCTCCTGCGCCCGACCTGGGGTCGATTGGGCCCTATCGCCTGATCAGGAAATTGGGAGAGGGTGGCATGGGAGAGGTGTGGCTGGCGGAACAGTCTGCTCCCGTCAAACGGCAGGTTGCGCTGAAGATCATCAAAGCAGCCCGCTATGACAAGTCCGCATTGATACGCTTCGATCTGGAGCGGCAGGCGCTTGCCATGATGGATCACCCCGCCATCGCCAAGGTTTTCGACGCCGGTTCCACGGCCGAAGGCCAACCGTACTTTGCCATGGAGTATGTGCAGGGCCTGCCCATCACCGAATACTGCGACGAGAAGCGTCTCTCTCCTAGCGAGCGCCTGCTTATTTTCACAAAAGTATGTGAAGGCGTGCAGCACGCGCATCAGAAAGCAATTATTCATCGCGACCTGAAACCCACGAACATTCTGGTGGTTGAAGTGGATGGCAAGCCTGTGCCGCGCATTATCGACTTCGGACTGGCCAAAGCGATCTCCGAGCAATCGCAGCGCGGGACGTTGGTGACGCGTGCCGGGGGGTTGGTGGGCACGCCCGGATACATGAGTCCGGAGCAGATGGATCCCATTGCGGCCGATGTAGATACCCGAAGCGACGTCTATTCGCTCGGCGTGGTGCTCTACGAACTGCTCACGGGAGTGTTGGCCCTGGATGCACAGCAGTGGGAGAGCAAACCTTTTCATGAAGTTCTGCGGCAGGTGCACGAAGAGGAGCCGACGAGTCCGAGCACAAGACTCATCACAGACCCGGCCGCGGCGGCCATTGCGGAAAAAAGGAGCACGGACCCTCGGCAACTGGCAAACATGCTGCGCGGCGATCTGGACTGGATCACCTTGAAAGCTCTCGAGAGAGACCGCGCCCGCAGGTATGGCACGCCTGCGGAACTGGCGGACGATCTCGGACGCTATCTGCGCAACGAACCTGTCACTGCGCGGCCTGCAAGCCTCGTTTACCGGACCAAGAAATACGTTCAACGCCACAAATTCGGAGTGGCGGCGGCCACCGCTGTGGCAATGCTGCTGATCGCGTTCGGAGTGATGCAGGCGATCGAGTTGCGGAGGATTACGCGGGAGCGCGACCGCGCCGACCGCGTTACGAAGTTTATGACCGGCATGTTCAAAGTATCGAACCCCAGCGAGGCGCGCGGCAACGCAGTCACAGCGCGCGAGATTCTGGATAAGTCCTCGAAAGATATCGACACTGGCTTGCGCAAGGACCCGGAGCTGCAGGCCCAATTGATGGAAACCATGGCGCAGACGTATGCCGGACTGGGCTTGTATGGCCGCGCGCAAGATTTGGTAGAACACGCGCGGCCAATTCAAAGCTCAATGTTCGGAGAACGAAGCCGGGAAACACTGGCAAGCGAAAGTTACCTGGCCCAGCTCCTCCGCGCCCAAGGGCATTTGCCAGAGGCGGAAAAGTTGTTGCAAAACACGCTAGAGGCCCAGCGCCAGGTTCTCGGTCCCAATGATCCTGACACTCTGGCGTCTATGGATCGCCTCGGCTATGTTTATGCCAATGAAGCACGTCACACCGACGCTGAAAGCATGTTCCGCCAAACACTGAACGCGGAGCGCAAAGTACTTGGCCCGGACGACCCTCAAACCCTGAGCACTTTGAACGAGCTGGCAGAAATTCTGACCCCGCAGGGGCGGTATGCGGAAGCAGATCAGATTTATGGCGAACTGGTCGCGGCACAGAAGCGAACTCTCGGGCCGGACCATCCCGCGACCCTGCTTTCGATGTCACACGCGGCTGAGAATTTTGAGGAGGAGGGCCGCTTCCCAGAAGCTGAAAGGCTGTATTCCAACGTGATTGCCGCTCAGCGTCGCATACTTGGGCCGGAACATCCCCAAACTCTCAGGGCAATGACGATGCTTGCCGTCACTATGGCGAAGCAAGGCCGTTACTCTGACGCTGACGAACTTCAGAGTCAAGTTATCAAGATCAAGACCCGCGTGCTGGGCCCGACCCACACTTCCACATTGCAGAGCATGGAAATGGAAGCGCTGGGCCTCAGCCGCGAGGGACGTTATGCCGACTCGGAGAAAATGTTTCGCGATGTAATCGAGACAGCGGGAAAGACGAATCAGGCGGCAACAGTGGCCGAGGCTTGGTACAACTTTGCCTGCGCTGAGGCGGCGAGAGGTCGGCCGGACGAAGCCTTCGCGGACCTGAACCATGCTATCGAGAACGGCCTCATCTCGCCGGGAGAACTTTCAGCGGATCCTGAATTGAAATCTCTTCACAGTGACCCGCGATTCGACGCCTTGGTCGCCAAGGCACGCGAAACGATCAGCGCGAGAAAAAAGTAGGAAGCAAGAGGCGCTGCGTTTCATAGTCCCGACTGACCATAGCGCTGGTTTCGCTTCCGGGGAATACCACGAGGCGCTTCCAGATCGTAGTAAGGCCGGGTCAGGCTGGTAGAGTCCGGAGCCGCGCCGGTGCCCAAAAGCCTTATGATTATGCTTGATACCTGGATTTAGATGGCACATTGCTGCAGACTTGCTGTTTGACGGCCATTCTTGGGGCAAGTAGGATTCTCTTTCCGTGATCAACCAGACCTTCTCGCACTACCGCGTTGTTGAAAAACTCGGTGGAGGAGGGATGGGTGTGGTCTACAAGGCTGAGGACATTTCTTTGGGCCGATTTGTTGCCCTCAAGTTCCTTCCTGACGATGTTTCTCGAGATGCCCAAGCCTTGGAGCGCTTCCACCGTGAGGCGCGAGCAGCGTCTGCCCTAAACCATCCCAACATCTGCACAATTTATGAAATTGGGGAGCTCGCCGGCAAACGCTTCATCGCCATGGAATTTCTTGATGGCTTGACGTTGAAACACCGCATCGGTGGCCGTCCTGTGGATATTGAAACTGCGCTCTCGATCGCAATCGAAATCGCCGATGCGCTCGATGCAACACACTCGCAAGGCATCATTCACCGCGATATCAAACCGGGAAACATTTTCATTACCAAGCGGGGCCACGCGAAGGTTCTGGATTTCGGTCTCGCCAAAGTGACTGCCCCTAGTATTTCCTCAACCGGCTTGGCAAGCGCCAGAACCCTGAGTCAGATCGATGAAGAGTACCTCACCAGCCCAGGGTCAGCGCTCGGAACGGTTGCGTATATGTCTCCGGAACAGGCCCGTGCGCGGGAATTGGACGCGCGCACCGATTTGTTTTCTTTTGGCGCGGTGCTCTACGAGATGACCACTGGCGCTTTGCCGTTTCGCGGCGAAAGCTCCGCCGTGATCTTCAGCGCGATTCTTGAACATGACCCAGTTCCGGCTGTGCGCCTGAATCCCGATCTTCCGATCAGCATGCAAGCGATCATCGAAAAGGCTTTGGAGAAAGATCGCGACCTCCGCTACCAAAGTGCGGCCGAGATGCTGGCCGATTTGAAGCGGGTGAAGCGGGAGATTGAGACCCACCCGCGCTCTACCTGGAATGACACTGCCTCAAGATCGTCGGGCTCGGATCCTGCGATCAGCACCCGGAGCGATCCTTTTGTTCGGCCAATCAGCGAATCTCGGCACAGTATTCAAGAATCCATCACTCAAGTCGGCACTCAAACTGCGCGGCCAGCTTCCAGCAGTAAACATGGGGCCGAATCTATGTTGCCGCCGCAAACGGGGAGTGGGACAACTCGAGTCGAAACCGCTTCAGGAACTACGGCTGCTCCTCTTCCGGCCTCACGCCTTTTTCGGTGGCTGCCAGCCGCCGTAGCAATCGCTGTAATCGTCGCAGCACTCTTCGCGGGCGGGTATTACATGGCATCGCACAGATCGCATCAACTCACCGCTGACACCGCCGGACCACGCACGCTAGCCGTTCTTCCATTTCGTAATCTTCGCGAAGATCCGCAAACTGATTTTCTTGGCTTCTCTCTGGCCGACGCGGTGATTACGAAGCTTGCCTACATCAGTGCACTGACCGTACGCCCATCGTCTTCCGTCGAACGCTACCGTAATCAAACTATCGATCCGCAAGAGGTAGCGGCCGACCTCAATGTCGGGATTCTGCTCACAGGCAGCTTCATCAAGGATGGCGATGACTTGAGAATCACGACACAACTAATTGACGTTAAGCCCGACAAGATCCTGTGGCAGGATTCCTTTGACACCAAATTCGACAAACTGCTTACAGTGCAAGACCTTGTTTCCCAGCAGATTATTCAGGGATTGCAACTGACGCTTTCGCCGGCTGAAGCGAAAAAGCTTGAGCCACAGGCGCCAATCAATCCTAAGGCTTACGAATATTATCTGCATGGGGTCGATCTCTATTCTTTGAACGACTTTTTGGCCGCGATCACGATGCTGGAGAAGTCTACGTCGATCGAGCCTGGCTATGCGCCAGCATGGGCGTATCTGGGCCGTGCCTATGCGACCAATGCATCGCTGCAGTTCGGCGGACACGAGAATTACGGCAGGGCACGGGCGTCATTTGAAAAAGCAATTGCGCTCGATCCTGCTCTCGTCGCTCCGCGGGTTTACATGGCAAACCTTCTTACTGATACCGGAAGCGTCGAACAATCTGTTCCTCTTCTCAGAGAGGCCATACAAAACAGCCCAAACAATGCCGAGGCGCATTGGGAGTTAGGTTACGCCTATCGCTTCGGAGGCATGGTGCCGCAAGCAGTCACGGAATCGGAACTAGCGCGGAGACTTGATCCGCAGGTGAAGATCAACAGCTCGGCGATGAACGCTTATCTCTATCTCGGTGAGTACGACAAATTCCTGCAGAGCCTGCCCGTGAACGACTCCCCGTATATCTTGTTCTATCGCGGATTTGCAGAATATTATGCAGGGAGATTGCAAGATGCTGCAACAGANNAGGCATTTAGCTACGCAATAAATAACGATAATACCGCTGGTCTTGCCCTGTTGCACCAGACAGAAGAGAAAATCGAGAGGCTTGGAGTGAGCGACGCCGAAGGAATCTACAAAGTGGCGCAAGCTTATGCTGTGCTCGGCGACAGAGCTTCGTCACTGCGAATGCTGCGGCGCAGTGTTGAAGGCGGTTTCTTCTGTTATCCCTATTTCGAATCTGATCCGCTGCTCAACAATCTGCGCAGAGAACGCGAGTTTGCCGAAATCATGGCGCAAGCGCGCGAAAGACACGAACAGTTCAAAGCGAAATTCTTCTGAGAGGACTTTGTCTTGAACTCCCAATCATGGGACAAATGAAATCTCGCTTACTCCCCAGAAGTCGGCTTGTGGGAAGTGGGCTATAACGGCCGAGGAAGTGCGAGCAAGGAAAGTCGAAGACTTTAGAAATCCCTGCCTCAAGTAATTCCTTCCACCGGAGAAAGTTTCGATCTCGTGACTGCCCGCTAGGCAAGCAGTCACACGCAAACCGATCCAGGAGCTTCGAAGTGACCAATCTGAGCCACAGGATCGCCAAGGATTCGCCTTCGAACTCCTTCCAGAACCCCACCGGTTAGCGACGACTGCTCGGCTAGCAGGCAGTCACGGAGAATTCTTCAGCTCTTGATTCCGTGTAACTTACGCAAACGTCGGCTCTTGCAGGTTTCAGACCTGTACCGGGGGTTCGAATCCTTCTCCCTCCGCCACGCAGTCTGAACTGCAGAGAACTTCCGCTGCTTGTGCGCCGAAATACGCGAACAATGCCCGAATTTCGCGATTATTCCCAGACAAACCGGACTGCGGAGAACGGACTGCTCAGTGTCGAATGCTGAACTGTACTGGCTTTTCTCCCGAAGGCACGCGCGCAGTCCGGTTTCCAGCACGACGTTAGGCGAATGCAATGCGATCAGAAGTTGATGATTCGCCTACAGCGACTTGACTTCGTCGGTAAGCTCGAATACCGACTGCGACGCTTCCCAAAATTCCTGGCGCCGCTACTGTTGCAACTCTGGTTCAGCTTTTTGATTTCGTCCAAGCCCGTTGCACAACAACAATTTGATCCTTCGCTGAAACGATCCAGCCCGCTTGTCCACCATTCAGTAAGACAGTCTTCCGAGGAGATTCGTATGAGATTACTCCGTTGTTTAGAACAAGATTTAAAGGCGCTCTATCGTGGCTCATGCCTACCGGTTCAGGCTACCCTGGTGCTGGCGCTGGTTCTGTTGGGTTTGGTGGCAATCAGCATCGTCGGTCCAAACACAAACCGCTCAAGCGTTCGGGCCCAAGGACCATCGTCAGATTCAAATCAGGTAAATCCTTGCTCGACGCCTTCGATCTTCCCAAAGACTGGTCCAGTCCGCCCCCGCGCGGCTGTGGCGCCCAATAGTGTCGCTGCATCTGCGGCCAAAGCGCCTGCGCGTTCCCCTCTCTATTTTCAAAGAATCTATCAAAACTTTCTTAGCGCACCGGCTCCAGACAAAGTTTACGATGACGGCGGTATCCCAGCCACAGTTCCCGAAACCGAATACGATCCCGATTCTGCGGGCTGCACAGCCTCTTACCAGCCCGATGGGCTAGCGGCGACTGCGGGCAATGCCTTTTTCCAATCGCTGGGAACAAATGGACGCGCCTGCATCACCTGCCACCAACCGCCCAACGGCATGAGCGTGAGCGTGCAAAATATCAACGACCGCCTCAACGCGCCGAACGGAGAACATGATCCTATATTCGCCCCGGTCGACGGCTCCGACTGTCCGGACTTAGTGCCCGCGGCGAACACATCTGGCGCACCTCTGGGAGGACGAACAGGACGTGGAAGCGATTTCAAGAAGGCTCACCATTTGCTGCTCTCGAAAGGCCTTTTCAGAATCTTTCTCGGTGTGCCCGAGAACGCCGACTACACGATTTCGGTAGTAAGTGATCCCTACGGGTGCAATACAACTGCTCCGTATGATCAGAGTTCCACCGGAGGCCAGGAAGTTTCGATCTATCGGCGCCCACTGATTTCCGGGAATCTCACATTCGTTACAACCACACGCGACGCAACTCTTGCCGCCACGGGCCAGCCCAACGCGGCCGCTACCGATCCAGTTACCGGCCAGCCACTTTGCATTCAAGGTGGAGGAGAGTCGGTGTGCACCGATCCGCTGACTAATCGGCCGATTGGGGGCAACATCATGTGGGACGGTCGCGAGCCCGACCTGAACCAGCAGGCGATTGATGCCACCTTGGGCCACGCTCAAGCCACGAACCCGCCGACGCAAGCCCAGGTAAATCAAATCGTAAGTTTTGAAAACGGTATCTACAACGCCCAGATTCGCGAGCAGCAAGCTTCATTGGCCCTCGCTCTCAACAGCGCCGGCGGAATGGGTGGGCCGAAATATCTCTATGGCTATACCCCTTACGCCGGCCAACCGTCGCCGACAGTGGGAGGAGTCGGTGCATCGGTTGCTTTTCCGCCGACGGCAACATTTACGCCGACTTTCTTCTTGTATAACGCGTGGCAGACTCGGACTGACGCGCTCTCTGCTTCTATCTACCGTGGTCAGCAAATCTTTAACGGCATGCCGCTCCCAGATGGAACAAGCCGGGCGTTCACGGTCAGCAATGTCGCGGGACTGAACAATATCGCGACTAGCCCAGGGAATACGCTAGGTCCACTTAAGGGTGGATGTGCCATTTGTCACAACCAGACTTCAGCGGGCGCCGACTCTTTTCCGGCAGCCCAGCATGACATCGGTATCGGAGGAGACAGCTCCGCTTTTGGTGGCACCTCGCCCACCACTGACCTACCGATCTTTAAGGTCGCCTGCAAGAGCGGTTCGACAACTCCATTTCATGGGACGACGGTCACAACGAACGATCCCGGACTGGCACTGATCACCGGTAAGTGTGCTGATGTCGGTCGCTTTACTGTCCCGCAACTGCGGGCCTTAGCATCACACCCTCCGTATTTTAGTGACGGGTCCGCCGCGGCTTTGCTTGACGTCGTGAATTTCTATAACAACCGATTCAACATCAACCTCTCAGCCCAAGACAAGCAAGACCTAGTTAATTTCCTCAATTCGCTGTAGAAGAGGTTTCAAATATTCTCCGCCCACTCTTGCGCACGCCGCAGGGCTTCTCTATCTCGATTACGAGTACGTCCGCGAACATTGGGAGCCGTTAGTTACAATGAACCGCGCCGCCTATCGCGTGCGCTCGCCTTTTGCCGACCAGAGCGTCTGGAATCACGCCATGCCTGATCTCATATTCCACGATCTTCGCCGGTCCGGTGTTCGGAACCCGCGCCGACTCGGAGTGCAGGAAAGTGTGGTGATGAAGATCAGCGGCCACAAGACGCGCTCCGTCTTTGAACGTTACAACATCATCGACGAAGCCGATATTACGGAAGCAGCACGGAAGCTGAACGAGAAGCAAAACTCACTCGGGCAGAGTTCGGGCATAGTTGCAGCTGAAATGGTGAAGACAGCAACGACACTCTCGCTTGTGCCACTGCCTAACTAATTAGTGCTCAGTGGTTTGAATGGTGGGCCCGCCAGGATTCGAACCTGGGACCAATGGATTATGAGTCCACGGCTCTAACCGCTGAGCTACGGGCCCTTTTCGGGTTTATTGGCATTTTACAGCAGTAACGTTTACATCGGCTGATGGAGTCGATTGGAAGTCTGGCTGCGATGCTAGACTGTTTGTCGTTTTGCTTTTTTCTGGGGAGTTCTCTTGGCTATTGATCCTGTGTTGGTGGTTCATGGTGGGGCCTGGGCTATGCCTGATTCCATGGTCGAGGCTCATCTGTTGGGAGTGCGGAATGCTTTGGCTGCGGGATGGCGGGTGCTTGTTGGTGGCGGCGCGGCTTTGAATGCTATTGAGGAAGCTGTTGTGGTGATGGAGGACGACGAGACTTTTGATGCGGGGCGCGGGAGTTTTTTGAATCGCGACGGGCGCGTGCAGTTGGATGCTCTGATTATGGACGGGGCTACTTTGCGGGCTGGCGGCGTGGGGTGCGTGGAGCGGGTGCGGAATCCGGTGCGGGCGGCGCGGAAGATTTTGAGTGAGAGTCCGCATGTTTATTTTGTGGGGGAGGGGGCGGAGCGATTTGCGGCGGAGCATGGCGTGGAGTTGTGTGCGAACGACAAGTTGATTATTCCGCGAGAGGTGGAACGGTTGCGCGAGTATCAGGCGAAAACCCCCACTTCTCGCGCAGAAGGCGCGCGAGAAATGGGGCACCCGACTGCGCCGGGGAGCGAAATGTTTGCTCCGGAGATTTCGCATGACACTGTGGGCGCGGTGGCGCTTGACCGTGACGGCAACATTGCTGCTGCTACTTCTACTGGCGGGACTTTGAATAAGGCTCCGGGGCGGTTGGGGGATTCGTCTTTGATTGGNNATCAATTATCTGAAGCAGCGATTGAATGGGCATGGCGGAATTATTGTGCTGACTGCGCTCGGGCAATTTGGGATTGCGCATAATACTCCGCGGATGGCTTGGGCTTGTAAGACGGTGAAGAAGGAAGAGGCTGGGGTTGAGCGGGGTGGGGCGTTAGGCTAAGGGCCGGGCAGAGGCAGTGAGATGCCATGAGCAAAATTATTAGAACGGTGTGGGACATCGAGCCCCACACTGCAAAGAAACACGAGATTTTGCGCCGCTACTTCCAAGCGTGGTTGCCGATTTTAGGCCGCTACAATTCACGGTTGCTGTACATTGACGCGTTTGCCGGTCCGGGAGAGTACAGCAAGGGCGAGGATGGCTCTCCCCTAGTAATACTCAAGGCTGCCCGGGATCATGTGCTGAGGCCCTCCTGTGAGTTGGTGTGCCTATTCATCGAAAGCGATGATGATCGTTACGCACACTTGGTAGGAGTGTTGGAGCGCACGAAGCCCACTCTGCCGAGCAATATCAAGTTTCGACCAATCCTCGGCAAGTTCAATGGCCAACTCGGAGAGATTTTTACGCAACTGGATGAGCAGGCGGAGCGTCGAGGCCCCACGCTGGCATTTGTCGACCCGTTTGGATTTTCCCAAACGCCTTTCACAACGATTGCTCGGCTCTTGGGGTATCCGAAGTCTGAAGTTTTAGTTAACTTCATGTACGGAGAGATCAACAGGTTTCTCTCCAACCCTGAGTTTGCGGCGCACTTCGATGCTCTGTTCGGAACTCCCAAATGGCGCAATATTCAGGAGATCATTGCGCCTATCAATCGGTTCTATGCGATTCACGATTTGTACCGCGATCAGCTAAGGACGGCTGCTAGGTACGTGCATGCCTTCTTGATGTTGAACAAAAACAACGCCCCTGATTATTTCCTCTTCTTTGGTACGAACAGCCTAAAAGGAACAGAGGCCATGCTGGAAACTATGTGGAAGGCTGCCCCGAGCGGGGAATTTCAGTTCTCGGACTTCAACGAGTCCAAGAAGCAGATTCCACTCTTTGCGGAGGCACCTGACTACGACTTGCTGCGCCAGATTCTTATTCAGAAATTTGGCCGCGTGCAAATTGAGTTTGAGGTTTTGTGCGATTGGGTGATCGAGTACGTGGGCTTTCTTCGCCCACACGTGAGGCACGTGATAGCCGGGATGGAGAAAGACGCTCTGGTTGGCGTCACAAATCCAAAGCCAAATCGCAGACCGGGCACGTATCCGGAAGGAACAGACTTAAAGTTCCGCTAGGTTCCGAGCGTTGCAGTGAGCGACAAGCGCGGCATTTGGTCGTAGGTGCGCCCGTTCAATTCTCGCCCGTTCTTTGCTTTCCTGACGCCGCCCCATTGCTTAAAAAAAAACGGAACGCCTTTTTCTCTGCACTGCTTCTTGATGGAAAGCACCCACTCTTTGCGCATAGGTCTCGCACCCGGCCCGCTCTCTCCGCCAACGATGACCCAATGGATGCCTGAGAGGTTAAGGAGTCCCACATCCTCCAGGAGCGGTTCAACGGAGAGGAAACGCACAGCGGCATTTGCGTTGCGCAATTCATCTATCCGAGGCACCCCATATTCTTGATCTTCAACGCTCACGCCCCACCATATATGCGAAGAGTGTGCTGCGAATTGCAGTTTGGTGTTGATGAGGCTGCGCATCCTCTCCGACCGCTTGGTAAGAACCTGGAACGTGTGCCACTTCGCGGAGTGCATAACTGCCGCAACCTTCACGATGTACTCATCCGGCACTCCGGCTTGGAAGAGGTCGCTCATCGAATTGACAAAAATCAAACGTGGTGTTTTCCACTTCAGCGGCTCTTCTAATTTCTCAGGTACGAGGCGCAAATCGAATCCCTGCTCGTATGGATGGCCGGGTACGCCTCTGAACCTCTCTGCAAAAACCTCTGCGTAGCAATGTTTGCAGCCCGGGCTAATTTTGGTGCAGCCCCGGACGGGATTCCATGTCGCATCGGTCCATTCGATTTTTGATTTGTCCGACATTTCGCCTTTTATTCGCCTAGCAGAGAATACGGCACTTTCAGTAGGATCGCACAAAACCCAGTGCGAGATGTTGCCTCCTCAGATGCTATGGGTCGTGCGGCGTGATTCTCCTACGGGACGCGCCCGGTTTGCGAAACGCGATGGCAAAAGGGGGCGGGTGGCCCGTACTTCTCTCTCGTTGGCATCACGGGAGAAGTGGGTGCCCCGTCCCTTCGGCTTCGCTCTCCAGAAGCTTAACGCGTAAGTCGTTTAGCTTCTGTCAGTACTGACGGTCTGAAAGACCGTCCTTTGCTCAGGGCAGGCTCTTGCGTTCTTTGCAAGGGCGGGAGTTCGAAATGCCTGCGCAATTGGGTCGATCATGCCACGCGACTCCGAAACGAGATTTCCGTCCAGCCTTCATTCACGCTCATCGGCCCGGCTTCGTCCAGGAAATAAAACGATAACTGCTCCATCGCCATTCCTCGGGGGCTCCGACCAATCCCCGCTTCACCGGATTGCGATGCATATACCTGAGCTTCTCCGCGCGCTTCTTCGTCGTCCAGACGTTGAAATCATTAGGAGCGCGCCTGCCAGAATGCGCGCTTCGGCTCGTCCGCAAACAGAGTGCGTTGGCGCGGGTTCCTCCGTTTGCGCTTGGGTAACAAAGCGCGAGCCGTGCGCGGCTTCAACACTTGCATCACGGCCTTTCAAATCTAATTTGTAGTAAGGCCGGGGCTAAAGCCCTGTTCGATTTCGGGGGCTTTACGCGGCGCTGAAGCGCCGCTCTTCCACGGTGCTGCGTGATGCGCGATTCGACTGCAAGGGCCTGCGCTGCGGGTGTTCGTGGTTCCCACTTCTCGCGA
>PLIO01000003.1:14957-15260 GCA_003140075.1 Acidobacteriaceae bacterium
GCCGCCGGGACGGCGGCGCTACTTGACCCTTAGCAGGTGCGGGATTCTAGTCTTTTTAGGATTCGGCTGGTTAGGGTGGACATTGCCGTGCGACGGTCGTCTTTGGATGGCTTGGTGGACTTTTTTGGTTGGGGGTGGGGCTTGGTTAGTTGGGTCCAGTTTTCCATGTAGGGTTCGTATTTGTGTCCTTTTAGGTGTGGGGTTAGGGCTATGGTGCGCTTGCCGGTCAGGGCTTTGACTGGGAAGATGTACCAGGTGTCGGCGGGCAGGACGTAGATGGCGTAGAAGTCGATTTCTTTGGCG
>PLIO01000001.1 GCA_003140075.1 Acidobacteriaceae bacterium
GTGAAAGTGGTTTCACTCACGTCGTTGTGGCTGTTCTTCGCGCTGTCCGCGCCGTTTGTCGTGATTGTGCTGATCGCTCCTTTTAAGCTCGGTGCTCTGGCAAATGCCGTAACTAAGCCCACCACGTCAACCGTCGATATCCTTGGCGGATTGCTGATCTGCATGTGGAACTACATGGGCTGGGACAATGCTTCGACGATTGCCACGGAAGTGGAAAAGCCGCAGCGGACTTATCCTCGTGCCATGCTGGTCGCCGTCTGCATCGTGGCGCTGAGTTACGTGCTGCCGTTCGCAGCGATGTGGATGACGGGCCTGAAAGCCACGGCGTGGGAGACTGGCTCCTGGGCTGATATTGCTGGCTTGCTTGGCGGGCCGCTGCTTCGCGTTGGCGTGGTGCTCGGAGGAATTATCAGCGCCTTCGGCATGTTCAACGCGCTGGTGATGAGCTACTCGCGTCTGCCGCTGGCCATGGCGCAGGATGGCATGCTCCCGGGAGTTTTTGCCAGGCTACAGAAGAAGTCGCGGGCTCCGTGGGTCGCTATTCTCGCTCTCGCGGCATGCTGGGCCATGTGCCTCGGCCTCGGCTTTGCGCGGCTGGTTACGCTGGACATCCTGCTCTATGGCTTCAGTTTGCTGTTGGAATTTGTTGCGCTAGTGGTGTTGCGCTTCCGCGAGCCGGAGTTGGCCCGGCCGTTCCGCGTTCCGGGAGGATTGTTCGGAGCAATCGCGATCGGCGTCCCGCCCATGCTCTTGCTCGGATTCTCGATCATTCGCAGCGAGCATGAGCAAATCTGGAACATGAGCTCGTTCGCCTTCGGTATGATTCTGATTGCCGCGGGCGTTGTAGCTTATGGGGCGAACCACTTACTCAAGCCACAGGGATGGACGGCTCTCCCGCAGGAAAAGGCGCAGCCCACGGCGTAGACAATTGTTTCAAATTAAAAGAGGGCGGATTTGCTCCGCCCTCTTTTTTATTTCTCCCTCAAGCATTTTTATTTCAAGTTCAGGCTAGGCTGCTGCCTCTGCCGTATCCCGCAAAGTCTTCACCTTGTCGTGAGCCTTCTGCACGCTGGCAACCTGACGGCGAACTATCTGCGCGATATTTTCCGGCAGGTCCGAGGTGACGGCTTTCTGGTACGCCTCTTTGGCTTTATCTTCGCCCGCTTCAACCGATTCAAGAATCGCTTTGTCGCCCGCGCCCAGGCTGACCTTGGCGTCGATCCACGCCCGATGCAGCGCCGCCGCTGCCGATCCGGAATCCTTCTTGTCGGTCTTGCCTAACCGAATCCGCTCTTCTTGCAACTCCCCGGCAAAACGCGACCGCTCCAGGCTCTGCTCATTAAAATAAGTTTTCAGGTCGGGACGCTTGGCATGAGAAGCGGCATCCTGGTAACCCTTTTGCCCGTCTTTGCAGGTCTCGATAAGATTTTCAATTACGCTGATAGCATTATTTTCGTCCATGATTTCCTCCTGCTAGTTGGTTGCCGCGCGCGGCACCGGCGTTGGCGGAAATCGGCGGTGCGGAATTAGGAAGAAACGCGATCCTGCTCTAGAATCAACGGGAGAAATCTATGACGAAGCGGAAATCCAAGGGCGCGTACATGATTTCTTCCGTCGCAGAAATGTATGGAATTCACCCTCAGACTCTGCGCCTCTACGAACGCGAGGGATTGTTGAAGCCGTCGCGCACCGAAGGCAACACACGCCTTTATACGGATGAAGATTTGCAGCGGCTCGAATTCATCCTGTCGCTGGCGCGCGATCTCGGCGTGAACATCAGCGGCATGGCCATCATTCTGCAAATGCGCGAGCGCATGGAAGAGATGCAGCGTCAGATTCAGGACTTCGTGCAGTACATCCAGGAAGAAGTTCTGACCCGCGCCCATGCCGCCGCCGATCCAGCGAAGGGCGCCATTGTCCCAGTACGGAGATCGATGCTGGCTACCACGATTCAGCCGCCGAAGAAGCGGTAAGGCCGGCAGTCAGCAATTAGCAGTTGGCAGTTGCTAACTGCTAATTGCCAACTGCTCCCTTCGCGTATCCTATGATGTCCCTTGGTCACCCGGTTGTCTTAGTGCTGAATGCTGAGCGCTGCATGCTTCCCTTCAAACTCATCTACAGCGACGCTTATTACCTCCCCATCGGGCAGCATGTCTTCCCTGCGGAAAAATACCGGCGCATCCGCGAACGATTGCTCGCGACCGGTATCGCTGACGCGAATGATTTTCTTGAACCCCAGCCCGCAACTGACGAAGATATCCTGCTCGTCCACACGTCCAAGTACGTCGACAAACTGATCACTGGCACGCTCAGCGCGCATGAAGAACTGGCGCTCGAAGTTCCCTACTCGCGCGATCTGGTGGATGCTTTCTGGCTGGCCGCTGGAGGATCGATCCTGGCTGCGCGGCGGGCTTTAGTAGATGGTGTCGCGGTCAGCATCGGAGGCGGATTCCATCATGCCTTCCCGGATCATGGCGAAGGTTTTTGCATGATCCATGACGTCGCCGTGGCTATTCGCCGGCTGCAGCGAGACGGCAAGATTCGCACTGCGATGACCGTCGATTGTGATGTCCATCAAGGCAACGGCACGGCGGCGATTTTTGCGGCAAAGCGCGCGCTCGGCGATCCGCTGCCTTCCGCATCGGGCTCGCCGCTTTCCACGCAAGGCCCACGCCGCAAAAACCCCAATGCCGGAGACGTCTTCACCATCTCGCTGCATCAGCACAACAATTATCCGCAATGGAAACCGCGGTCCTCCATCGATGTGGACTTGCCGGACGGAATCGGCGATGACGATTATCTGGCCTGGCTCGATAACGCGCTGAGCTCCGGCCTGCGCCAGTCTCAGCCCGACCTGCTCTGCTACCTCGCAGGCGCCGACCCCTATAAAGAAGATCAACTCGGCGGACTGTCCCTGACCATCGACGGACTAAAGAAGCGCGATGAACTTGTATTCCGAGTGGCCCACGCCCGAAATATTCCAGTGATGGTGACCTTCGCCGGAGGCTACGCGCAAAAAGTAGAAGATACAGTCACCATTCACAGCAACACGGTAATCGCCGCCAAAGAAGTTTTCGGTGGATAGACGAGCCGCAAGGAGAAACTCGCGCCAGTTATACTCGATAAAATGATCGTCACCCCGTCAGACCTCCCGCACAACGAGCTTTACGGCATCTTGCTCAACTCCGTGGCCCCGCGCCCGATCGCCTGGGTTTCTACCATCAGCGTTGCCGGACAGCCGAACCTTGCCCCGTTTTCGTTTTTCAATTGCGTTTGCGTTGACCCGCCTTTGCTGGCGTTTGCACCCGGTATGCGGCCGGCCAGAGAATCAACCCCGCACCGTGACAAAAGCCACGGCGAAGCGAAGGATACTTTGCGGAACGTCCGCGAAACGGGCGAATTCGTAGTCAACGTTGTTACTTTCGATCTTCGCGAAGCGATGAATTCCACCAGCGGCGAGTACGATTCGTCTGTGGACGAATTCGAACTGGCGAAGCTCACGCCAGAACCCTCGAAAATCGTGCGCCCGCCGAGAGTCGGCGAATCTCCCGTGAGCTTCGAATGCAAACTTCATCAGATTCTCGATTTCTCTCCCGCGCCCACCAGCGGCAGCCTGGTAATCGGCCAGATCGTCGCAATTCACATGAAGGACGCGCACCTGAAAGACGGCAAACTGGACCGCAATTCGCTGGACCTGATCGGCCGCATGGGCGGGATGCAGTACACCAGAACAACGCAGAGGTTTGAGATGGTTAGGCCGAAGGTTTGATAAAAGCGATAAGCCCAATCCTTCGCTGTTGAACTTCGCTGCTAAAATAGATCATTCACTATGTTCGAGAATCTACAGGAAAAACTGCAACGCGCTTTCAAGAGCCTCCGCGGCCAGGCCCGGCTCAGCGAGGAAAATATTGGCGAGGCCCTGCGCGAAATCCGTCTCGCGCTGCTCGAAGCCGACGTCAACTTCAAAGTCGTNNGACCGCATCCAGGCCAAGGCTGTGGGCCAGGAAGTGCTAACCGCGCTTTCTCCCGGCGAGCAGGTCATCAAGATCGTTCGCGACGAACTGGTCGAGACGCTCGGCAAAGACACCGCGCGCATGAAGTTCGCATCACAGCCGCCCACGGTCGTGCTCATGGCCGGCCTGCAAGGTTCCGGCAAGACCACCACTTCCGGCAAGCTGGCGCACTGGTTCAAGGCCGGCGGCCATCGTCCGCTGCTGGTTTCAGTCGACGTTTACCGTCCCGCCGCACGCGAGCAATTGAAGGTTGTTGCGCAAGCCGTGAAGGCGCAGATTTACGAAGGCGAAGTCGGCGAAGCAAACACTGCGACAGTTGAGCGGCTGGTGAAAGAAGCTCGCCGCGAGGCTATCGTCTCCGGTTGCGACGTGCTGATCGTAGATACCGCCGGCCGACTCCACATCGATGACGAACTCATGAACGAGATGCAGTCGCTGAAAAAGCTGCTGAATCCGTCCGAGATTCTGTTCGTCGCCGATGCCATGACCGGACAGGACGCCGTCCGCTCTGCCGACGAGTTCCACAAAAAACTTTCGCTCACCGGCGTCGTCCTCACCAAGATGGATGGCGACGCCCGGGGCGGCGCGGCGCTTTCCATCCGGCAAGTTACTGGCCAGCCTATCAAGTTCATCGGTGTCGGCGAAAAATACGATGCGCTCGAACCGTTTCATCCCGACCGCATCGTCTCGCGCATTCTCGGCATGGGAGACATCCTCTCGCTGATCGAGCGCGCCGAATCGCAGATCGATAAGAAAAAAGCGCAGGAGATGGCCACCAAAGCCCTCACCGGCGACGGCTTCTCCCTGGAAGACTTTCGCGACCAGCTCCGGCAAGTCAAGAAAATGGGCTCGATCAAAAGCCTGATGGGCATGTTGCCCAGCATCGGCCCGTTTTCCGGCCTGCAAAAAGCCGCCGACAGCGTGGACGAAAAACAGATCAACCGCGTCGAAGCCATCATCAATTCGATGACCGCTCACGAGCGCAATCACCACGAAGTGATCAACGGCAGCCGCCGCAAACGCATCTCCCGCGGCTCCGGCACCACCGTGCAGGAAGTGAACAATCTGCTCCGCCAATACGCGCAGATGAAAAAGATGTTCAAGCAAATGGGCAAGCCCAGCTTCGCGCGAAGAATGGCGGGGATAAAGTTGCCGGGGATGTAAGGGAACCGATGCTATAATATTGCTTGCGACTGGGAGAGCTGCCCTAGCGGCTCGCCGGGATTCGAATCCCGCTCAGCCGCCTTTTTATTTGTATGCATATCTTGTACGTCGATGAGTCAGGCGATGGAGGTTCAGCGCAAGGCAGTTCCCATCACCTTGTCCTGTGCGGTGCCGCAATGCACGAGGGGCAGTGGCGAGGCCTCACTCAGCGACTCGACGAAGTGCAGCCCAAGAACTTCCCCACGGCGGGCGCCTTCCTGGAGTTCCACGCTAGCGAAATGCGAACTGGGTCACGTTTGTTCCGTGGCTTGCCCAGACCAGCTCGAACTAAGGCGATTCATGAAGTATATGACGTTGTCGCGCGAACCCATGGCCTGACGCTATTTGCTGCTGTCATCGACAAGGCGGCATTCGTTGCAAAGTACGAGAACAGGGTGGACGTTTACCGAGGCGCTTTCGAGGGCCTATCCACGATGTTCAACTTCTTCCTCGCGCGCAAACAAAGGCAGTCGCAGCGCGTCGGAAGAGGTATTGTCGTGTTCGACGAAGCAACCCCCTCACTCAGCAGACAAATCAGACGTCTGCTTGCTGAATTCCAATCGGGAGGAACCCGATGGGCATCGCTGGGATGCATTATCGAAACGGCCTTCTTTTTTGATTCGAGGTCGTCGAGGCTTATGCAAATTGCAGACTTTGCTGCATATGCCGTATATCGCTGGTACGAACACGGAGACGACACCTACTTCAAGCTGATCATCCACAAGTTTGATCGCCAGGCCTCAAGGTTGCACGGATTGAAGTGTTACCCGCTTGAATCTACTAAGATATACCCACCTAGGGGAAGCCGATGAAATGGCGATCCCTCGAAGAATCCAGCCCGGACACTGACCTTCGTCCCCTGCGCGACATCCTCGCCGAGCGCAAGGAATTGATCGCGAAGTACGTTCCCGCAGAGACGCAGTCGATTCACGCCCGCGCCGTAGCTGAACTCAGGCAGCGAGGACTCGCAACGAATATCCTGCCCGTCGGTGCGAAGATTCCGGAGTTCCAACTCCAAGATCACGACGGCAAGACCATCTCCTCGTCTGGCCTGCTCGCCAAAGGGCGCTTTGTCCTCTGCTTCATCCGCGGCCGCTGGTGCCCGTTCTGCGTGGCTCAGATGGAAGCCATAAATCTTGTCCTTCCGGAAATTGAGCAGGCTGGAGCCACCCTCGCGGCCATTTCTCCGCAGACTGTGCAGCAATCTTTCTTCATGCGCGACCAGCACAAGCTGCGCTTTTCGCTGCTATCTGACCCCGGAAACAGAGTGTCGAAACAGTTCGCGCTCACCTACCGCATTCCCGATGAACAGAAGGCCATCTATCAACGCGCCTTCGTGAACCTGCCCTTCATCAACGGAG
Organism: Acidobacteriaceae bacterium; assembly: GCA_003140075.1. GTDB lineage: Bacteria > Acidobacteriota > Terriglobia > Terriglobales > Acidobacteriaceae > Sulfotelmatobacter. The sequence continues at coordinate 6,578 of PLIO01000001.1, forward strand.
ACGATAGTTGGGAGTTGCCAATTCCTGCGACTTATATCATCGATCGCGACGGAACCGTGCTGTACGCTTCGGCGAACGAGGATTACACGGAGCGACCGGAACCAGAGGAGATCCTTCGAGTTCTTGATACGCCCCTCAGGGGCTAAAGCCCGCGTCAGTTAGGAAGCGACTTTACGCGGCGCTGAAGCGCCACTCTTCCACGGGAGTGCATGCTTTGTATCACAGCTGAGAGCAGCTTTCGGTACACTTGGAAGATGCGCAAATCCCAATACTGGCAACTGACCACTGGCCACTGGCCACTATTTCTATGAACTACATCTACGGTATCAACGCCGTCACCGAGGCGCTCAAGGCCCGCGGACGGGCTTTCCAATGGGTCGGCATGGCGAAGGAGCGGCACGATATCCGCTTGCAGCGCATGATCGAAGACTGCCGCAAGCTCGGCGTCCCCGTACGTTTTCTTACCCGCGTTGAACTCGACCAGATGGCGGGACGGGCCGCGCATCAGGGAGTTGTGGCGGTTACGTCGGCCAAGCAATACAGCGATCTCGATGATGTGATCGGGGCCAAGCGCGGGAAATATTCTCTTGTGCTTGTGCTTGACGGAGTAGAAGATCCGCACAATCTCGGCGCCCTGATGCGCACCGCCGATGCCGCCGGCGCCGACGGAGTCGTCATTCCCGAACGCCGCGCCGCGCCCGTCACTGGCACGGTTACAAAAACCTCCGCTGGAGCCAGTGAGTACCTGCCCATCGCGAGGGTCACTAACATCGCGCGCACGGTGGAAGAACTGAAAGAGCGAAACATCTGGACCGTCGGCCTCGACGAACGCGGCCAGCAAACTTACGACGCCCTGGATTACAACATGGATTGCGCTCTCGTTCTCGGAGCGGAAGGTAAAGGTCTCCACGACCTGGTTAAGAAGAAATGCGATTTTCTGGTTTCGATCCCGATGCTCGGCAAAGTCCCGTCACTGAATGTCTCCGTTGCCGGAGGCGTGGTGATGTATGAAATCGTGCGCCAGCGCCGCGCGAAAAATAACGAGGCGGCCGCGGGTGCGAAATGAAGTTGCGCAGTCTTGTACTTGTCTCGTTCTGTGTTCTTTGCGTCTCTGTGGTGAATGCCTTTTCTCTCGACCGGGAAGCCTTCACCTTCACCAATTACGATCTCGACGTCCGCATCGAGCCAGGCCAACAACGTTTAGGAGTGCGAGGCAAAGTTACTCTTCGCAACGATTCTTCCACGCCGCAAAAAAATGCCGTTCTTCAGATCTCATCTTCTTTAAGCTGGCGCTCGATCACGCACGGCGACAAGCCGCTGCAATTCATCTCGCAACCCTACACGTCCGATATCGACCATACTGGCGCGCTGTCCGAAGCCATCGTCACCCTACCGGAGGCAGTCGCGCCCAAGGCTAGTGTCGATCTTGAAATCGCCTACGAAGGCGTGATAATCCTCGATGCGACGCGCCTCACTCGCATAGGCGCGCCGGAAGATCAAGCCAATAGTTCCGACTGGGATCAGATCAGCGCAAAATTCACCGCCGTGCGCGGGATCGGATATGTGGCCTGGTATCCCATTGCAACCGAGGCCGCTGCGATCTCCGATGGCAACGACGTTGGCCTAACGGTGGACCGATGGAAAGCGCGCCACGCCAATAGCTCAATCTCTGTTTTCTTTCAGAGCACGGTGGATGAGCCCATCCTGTTTAGCGGCAATCCAAACGGATTCGTCGTTCAAACCGATCAACACGTAGCAAAGATGGCTTCTTTTGGCATGCTTCACATGGGCACGAATGTGCCAACCTTTCTTCAGGCCAATTACCGAAAACTGGACGCAAACGGCATTTCAGCTATCAACTACCTTCCAGGTTCCGAAGCCTCGGCTCAAGCCTACGTGGAAGCACTGACGAATCTTGATCCACTTCCCACTGCCAAGGGCTCGCGGCACCTCCAGGTCGCACAATTACCCGATTCTAATGCCGCTGAATTCGTCAGTGAAAGCATACTGCTTCTTCCTCTGAAGCCTTCGGCGACCGAGCAGGACAAGCTCGCCATTGTGTACGCCATTGCCAAGGGTGAGACACTCTCGCCTCGACCCTGGATCGCGGAAGGCTTGGCGCATTATGCCCAAGCGGCCGACGTTGAACAGCGCCACGGTCACGCCGCCGCGCTGGCATATCTCACCACTCACAGCTCAGCGCTGGCTCAGTCCGAGATCGACCACTCTCCAACGAAACCCACCACAGAAGCGGAATCGAACGCTCTTGCTACGCAGCACTCCCTCATTAACTCCACCGACGAACTTTACCTCGAATCCAAAGCCATGTACGTATGGTGGATGCTGCACGACCTTCTCCGAGGTAACGATCCCGCATTCTTTCTGGTCGACTACGATCCCGCGAAGGACAATGAACCGTCATACGTGCAGAGGCTCATCGAGAAGATATCCAAGCACGACCTCGAATGGTTTTTCGACGACTGGGTCTACCGCGACCGCGGCCTTCCCGATTTCAAAGTGGCGTCCGCCTTCACCCGCAAGACTTTGCCAGAAGGTTACATGCTCACCATCACTGTAGAAAACCTGGGCGCGGCAGGCGCGGAGGTTCCGGTCACGGTGAAATTCGAAGGCGGCGAAATCACCAAGCGCCTCGTGGTGCGCAGCAAGAGCAACGGAGTGATTCGGGTAGAAGTTTCTAAACCGCCGCAGGAAATCGTGGTCAACGACGGCAGCGTTCCGGAAAGCGACACCAGCAACAACACGTTCAAGATTGAAGCAACGGACGTCACGAAGTGATTGGAAATCGGTAGAGCAGATGGCGGTCTAGGGCTGCGCTGGCCGCTGATCACTGGCCACTGATCACTGGCCACTGACCACTTTCCTCTTCGGCATTTTCTCACGAGCGCCGCCGCCGTCCTTCGATCACGCGCAGCATGGTATCCACAGCGTTAGCCGCATCGGCTAGCTCCATTTTCACCGGGACCACCGCCAGCGGCTTTAGCGCCACAAGATACCCTCCCAAATTCACCGCATCTTTTTCAGTAGTGACAAAACCTCCGGCTTCGCTGCGCCGTTGGAGTTGCAGCAAATCGTGAACGTCTTTTTCCGTGTAAGCATGATGATCGCGATAGAATGCCTCGGCGACAGGATCAACCCCCGCCGTCCTCAACTGCAGCAGAAACTTCTGCGGCCGCGCAATCCCGCAGAACACAACCGGTCGAACTGGGACCCCCTCCGTAACGATCCCCCGCCGCACCCGCCAAACCATCTTGTCCCCCACCGGAAACGATTCCGGCGAAGCTCCGCTAGCCAGCACCACCGCATCCGCCCGCCGCAATGATTGCAAAGGCTCCCGCAACCGTCCCGCGGGAAGCAACCGATCCCGCGCATCCTCCGGCGTCACCAGCACGATATCGAAATCTCGTCCCAGCCCGCGATGTTGAAACCCATCGTCCAGCAGATGAATCTGCTCACCGAATCGCGTCTCCGCGAAGCGCCCAGCCTCATAGCGGTCCTCGCCCACCACCACCGGAACCTGCGACCGTCGGGCAATCAGCAGCGGCTCGTCGCCGAAATCCCTCGGCAGCCCGCCTGGGTCCACCAGCAATACTCCCCGAGTCTTTCGCCCATAGCCTCTCGAGAGCACATCAAAGCGAATGCCCCGCTCCTTCAACAACTCGCCCAGCAAAATCACGAACGGAGTTTTCCCCGAACCCCCAGCCGAAAGATTTCCCACACTGATAACCGCTCCTTGCAACCGCCCCGCCCGCAACCAGCCCCGGTCATAGAGGCGGCTTCGCGCTCCCACCACTCCGCCGTAAATGCCTGCCAGCAGATTCCAGCTCATGGCCGCGCCAGCAGCTCCTGCAACCCGTCAGCCATTCGCGTCGTTGCTCCAGTCTGCGCGCGCATGGTCTCCGCGGCCCGCTGTCCTAAAGCTCGCCGCCCCTCATCGTTCGCCAGCAACTCCAGCAACACCAGCGGCAACTCCGCCGGACCAACAATCTTCACCGCGTCCCGGTCCCGGAACAAGCTCACAATGTCGCGGAAGTTTTCCGTATGATTCCCCACCACCGTAGCCACACCGTGCTGCGCCGGCTCGATAATGTTATGCCCGCCGCGCGGCACCAGGCTTCCGCCCACAAACGCAACGTCGGCCAGCGCATACAGCGCCGCCAACTCTCCGATTGTATCCAGCAGAAGTACTCCACTCCCCAAAGCCTCGCCCTTCCAGAGAGACCGCCTGCAGAACCGTATCGACATCTGCTCCAGCAGCGCCGCCACCACGGCAAAGCGCTCCGGGTGCCTCGGCGCAAGAATCATCACCGCTCGCGGATACTGCACCAACAGATTCTCAAACGCCTTCAGTAATAGCGGCTCTTCTCCCTCCACCGTGCTGCCGCAAACCAACACCGGCCCCGCTCCTCCCTCCGCGATCGACTTCCGCACGCTCTCGACAATCGCCATCGGAGCAGGTCCTGGAATATCGAACTTCAAATTCCCCGCAACCCGCACCCGTTCCGGACTCGCCCCGATATCCTGCAGCCGCGCGGCATCTTCCTGCGTCTGCGCTAGGAACAAATCCACATTCGCCAGCAGCCTCCGCAGTAATCCCCGAAATCGCCGGTAACTCGGCCACGACCGGTCCGAGATACGGGCATTCACCACCGCAATCCGCGCGCCGCTGGCATGCGCCAGCCGCATGAAGTTGGGCCAGAACTCGGTCTCCGCAATCACCACCATGCGCGGCCGCAGCGCCCGCAAATACGGCCGAATCGCAAACCCAAAATCCATGGGGAAATAAAACACGTTGCTCTTGCCGAAGCGCTTGCGCGCCAACTCCTGCCCCGTATCGGTGGTCGTAGAAATGAAAATCCTATGCTGCGGAAAACACCTCTGCAGTTCCTCCACCAGCCCCGCCACCGCCAGCACTTCGCCCACCGAAACCGCGTGAACCCAAATCACCGGCTCCTGTTCGCCCGGCAGCCGCAGCCGCGCCGGCACCGCGCCCAGTCTTTCCGCCAGGCCTTTGCGATACTTTCCATGACGCACCATCTGCCAGAGCCAATACGGCAGGCTCGCCAACATCCCAATCCCGAGCGCCACGCTGTAAAGGAAGCTGTAGAGAGAAGAGATCAAGTCCAGCCATTGTAAACACAGATCCACCCTGTGAGCCTCTGTGCCCTCTGTGGTTAAGGCCTTTAGAACGCGTCTCGGGGATCAGTCCATGAAGGTATTGCCATTACCCTCTATAATCGAACCCATGCAGCCAGCGCTGAAAGCTAGGCTTGTACGTATTCTTGTCGCCGCGAGCGCCGTAAGCTTGTTCTCTCTCTCCCTCGCCGCCAAAGATTTCGTCAAGCCCGTAGCCCAGCCCGCAAAAACCTATCCCGCGCATGACGACCATACCGACGAGAAAGTCGCCATTGCCGCCGACCCCTACGACACTCCCGACAAAGCAAAAATCTTCTCCGTCGACTTTGCCGAGCACGGACTCCTGCCCATCTTCTTCATCGTCACCAACACCGGCGATCAGCCCATCTCCATCGCCAACATGCAGGTGACCTTAACCACGGCGAACCGCGATAAGCTAACCCCAATCTCAACCGACGATATCTCCCGCCGCCTCTCCAACCCTAAAGCCAACACCAATCCAGCCACGCCCCTGCCCTTTCCCGTCCCCCACAAAAAGGTGAAAGGCACTCTCAGCAAAAAAGAATTGGACGAGATCGAATCCTCCCAATTCGCCGCCAAAGCCGTCGAGCCCCGCACCACGCAATCCGGATTCCTCTTCTTCGACGTGGCAGACATCGATGCCCCCCTCGCCCGCGCACACATCTACGTAACCGGCGTCGACGACGCCAAAGGCACCGAGCTGATGTACTTCGAGATCGTGATGGGGAAGTAAGTCAGCGAGCGGCGTGGCTCCAAATAATCACTCGCCTCGGAGAAAGATCGGGAAGGGCACATTCATCTTAGAACAGGCCCAAAGGAGTTCTGTATGGTGGAAGCCTACATGGACGAGAGCGGCATCCACGATGGCGCACACGTTTGCGTCATTGCTGGTTACTGGGGTTCTGAGAAGCAATGGACTCGATTCGAGAATCGCTGGCGAGAGATATTAAAAGCAGCGAACGAACCGTCGCTGAAAGAATTTCATAGTACCGATTTTTGGTATGAGGACGATAGTCGAAAAGGCGTTTTTGCCAAGTGGAGCGATGCGAAGGCAGACAAATTCATCCACGACCTTATTACCTGCATCGTGGATTCAAAGGTCGCTCCCACAGACGCAACGCTGGTTGTGAGTGAATGGAATAAACTTAATCTCGACGAGCGTAGATTTCTGACGGGCGGTCATTATCACCCCACTCAGAAGAAGTGGATAACCTCCGGAGCGCCCAATAAGACTTACTTTTTGCCGTTTCAATTTGCAATCGTGAATCCTGCTCTCGCCTGCTCTCCCGGTCTTCACGTGCAGTACATTTTTGATCTACACAAACAGTTCAGGCACTATGCCATTGAACTTTTTGACCTGCTTAAGCTTGACAAGACAGCGGAATGGACCCATCGACTTGGGTCCCTCACGATGGACAACGGCGAAGCGGCTCCAGGTTTACAAGCCGCAGACCTATTCGCCTATCGGAGCTACAAGCACGCTAAAGTCAGGATCGCAAGAGATAGGCCGATGCAGCTAAACGAACTGCCGCTCTTACTCAAGCGTCTCCTGACAAACATAAAGAGCTTTCAGGATTTTCCTTTTTTCGACGCTGACGGCTTGAACAAAGCCTTACACAATCTCCCGGCAGAGCTAAGAACACCCGGTTTCACCCCCGTAAAAATAGAATAAGTCAGTCAGCTATATTGTTGCCCCGAATTCCCTTGACTTCAATTCTCAGACCTGCAATCCTATCTCTCTAAGCATCTGATCTTTGAAATTAGAATAGCAATAAGATAACTACCGTGAATGCAATATTTTACGGTCCGAGCACCCGATTTCACGGCACTTCAGCGATAGCGTAATCGGCTAAGTCCTTTTAATGTAATATTTTGCAAGCAAGTCATTTACTTTCAATATTTTAGCCAGATTCGAACCGAATCAAGATTTGTAACTGTAAGATTCCAGGTATTTTACGCAGATTGATCTGTGATTTTTCTCAATCCAGATCGAAGGCTAAGCCCGGCCAGCCAGCCTCGCTTTCTTCGCGCACTTTGCGGCCGTTCTTCGCGCCCTTTGCGGTTCAGAGCTTCCGCAGGGGCCATCCGGCAAGGCCGTATAATCACCCAACATGCCGACCACCGCAGAGACCGTCTCCGCCCACACCACCTACGAGCCGGTCATCGGCCTCGAAGTGCACGTCCAACTTCTGACCGCGACGAAAATCTTCTGCTCCTGCTCCACTCGCTTCGGCGCTCCGCCTAACACCAATGTTTGCCCCGTCTGCCTCGGCATGCCCGGAGCATTGCCCGTGCTGAACCGCAAGGCGGTCGAGTTCGCCACGCTGGCCGCCATGGCCCTGAATTGCCGCATCAACCAGACGTCCATCTTCGCCCGCAAGAATTATTTCTATCCCGACCTGCCCAAGGGNNACTGAGAACTGAGAACCGAGAACTGAGAACTAGACGCATCGGCATCACCCGCGTCCATCTCGAAGAAGACGCCGGCAAGAGCCTGCACGAGGGCTTTCCCGACGCGGCCGAAAAAACCGCCATCGACCTCAACCGCACCGGCGTGCCCCTGATCGAAATCGTCAGCGAACCCGACATCGCCACGCCCGACGAGGCTTACGAATATCTCACGCGCCTGAAAGAAATCATCCTCTACACCGGCGTCAGCGACTGCAACATGGAAGAAGGTTCGTTGCGCTGCGACGCCAACGTCAGCGTCCGTCCCCGCGGCCAGAGAGAGCTGGGCACGAAAGCCGAAATCAAAAACGTGAACTCGTTCCGCTTCATCCGCGAGGCGCTGGTCTACGAAATCGCACGCCAGATTGAGGTGATCGAAGCCGGCGGCAAGATCGTGCAGGAAACCCGCCTCTACAACTCGCACGAAGGCAAGACCTACAGCATGCGCTCGAAAGAGCAGGCCCACGACTACCGCTATTTTCCCGAGCCCGACCTGCTGCCGCTGGTGGTCGACGAGAAGTGGAAGGCCGAGATCACGAAGACATTGCCCGAACTGCCGGAAGCGCGCCGCGCGCGCCTGGTGAAGGAATATGGCATCACGGAATACGATGCGCAAGTCCTGACGGTATCAAAGTCGCTGGCCGATCAATTCGAGGCTGCGGCGAAGGCCGCGAAAAATCCCAAGCGCGTAGCGAACCTGGTGCAGGGCGAGCTAATGGGCCGTCTCAAAGCCAAAGGAGTAGAGATTGATCAGTCTCCGATTTCGATGCAAGGCGTGGCGGCGTCCGCCGATCTGGTGGAGAGCGGAGCCATTTCCGGCAAGATGCTCAAGGATCTCTACGATCTAAGCTTCGAGCGCAACAAGGATTTTCCCGAAGTCTACGAGCAAGAAGGCCGCCCGCAGCAGTCCTCGGACACTTCTGCACTGGAAAAAATCATCGACGAAGTCATCGCCGCGAATCCCAAACAACTCGAGCAATACCGCGCGGGCAAGACGACCATGATCGGATTCTTCGTCGGCCAGGTGATGAAGGCATCCAAAGGCCAAGCCAATCCGCAGTTGGTGAATGAACTGCTGACCAGGAAGCTAAGCTGAGGATTTGGGATCCAGACGAGCGTGTTACCGAAGTACCATCCCGAGGGCATGACTTCCGCAATCTGATTCCTCGCCCCCGTAATCGATACGATGATGGTGGGCCTGTGTGTTCCGGGCTGACCGTTCGAGACCTTCCATGAAAATCAAGCTCGACCGCATCATCAGTATCGCGACCCTACTGGCCGCAGTGGTAGCTATTGTTCTGGTACTGAAGAAGCCCGCTCCCGTAGCACAGCCGCGCACTGCAACAGCGGTCGCCGCCCCGGCGCAGTCGGTTGGGCAAAAGCTGGAACAGTTTGAGCAGGCCGCGCCGGAAGCAGTCTCTGCTCCCAGCCAAAATCTTCAGACGGCCCCGTCGCGGAACCAGCAGACCGTTGCCTCCAGCCCTCAGCCGAAAGCCGAGGCTCACTCCAACTCTGACGGAATTAGCGCCTTGCTGGCTCAGGCCGCCGGAGCGGCCAGCGCCGCGGGAACAGGGGGTCTCTCGCCGGATTCCGACGCAGGCAGTGGAGAGCCAAACATCAAAGATCAACAGGTGACCTACGAGGGCGATGTTGTTCACGGACGGTTTCTCACCGAAATCGCCGGGAAAGACGTCTGGGTCACCATCTCCGGCCACATGGGATCGAAAGATGGATACGCGACGTTCGAGCCCACGGAATTCAAAGTTGGTGATATGAACGTTCCGGTCTCGCTGGTGAACCCGGCATTGCAGAGAAAGCTCGCCGAGGAGCGCGACCGCCTGAAGCTTCCTAACTAGGCGCGAAACGCAAGACTGCAGAACTCGAATTGGCACGCAGAAAGCTACTGCTTAGGCAACGACTGCGGGCAGCGCATTTCCAGCGGCCACCTTCGCATACCATCGTCCCGACTCCTTGATGGTGCGCTGCTGCGTCTTGAAATCAACGTAGTTCAGGCCGAAGCGCTGGCTGAAACCTTCCGCCCATTCGAAGTTATCCATCAGAGTCCACGCGTGATAGCCGCGAATGTCCGCGCCATCGGCGATAGCGCGGGCCAGCGCTTGCAGATATTGCCGGTGATACTCGATGCGGCGGGTATCGCGAATCACGCCGTTCGCGTCGGGGCCGTCGTTGTAGGCGCACCCGCTCTCGGTAATCTCGATCTGCGGACGGTTGAAGTCGCGGCTGATGCGCATGACCATTTCGTAGAGCGCCTGCGGCCAAACTTCCCATCCAATCTCGGTTTTCGGACCTTGCTGGCCGCCCACCATCTTCACCGGGAACAGCCATTGCTGCGTATGCGCGATCCGCTCCAACGCGCTGGGCGCCGACGCGATGGTGCGGTAGTAGAGATTGATTCCAATGAAGTCGAGCGGCGCACGCATCTTGTCGAGGTCCCCTGACCTGATTTTCATGGCCGTTTCCGGCAAGAATGTGAACGCCTCCGGGTACCGGCCATTGAGCGCAGGCTCCAAAAACCAGCGGTTAGTGATGGCATGAGCGCGTTCGGCCGCTAGTTTGTCCTCGTCGGAGTTCGTCGCCGGTTCGCACGCCGACATACTGAATGCAGTCCCTACTCGCGCAGCGGGACAAGTTGCCTTCAGGGATCGAAAACCAGCGCCCTGCGCCAGGTTCACGGTGTGCGTAGCGCGCAGGAAATCGACAAGGCTCTTGTTCCCGGGTGCAAGCTCGCCCTGCAGATAACCTCTGTACGTGAACGCGGCCGGTTCGTTGAACAGCATCCAATC